>CAZDGY010000201.1:0-9075 GCA_964504685.1 uncultured Kofleriaceae bacterium
GTCCATGTGGCCGGTCTTCTTCCACTCGGGATCGAACATCGGCGACTTGTTCGGAATCTTGATGTACTCGACAAGGGTCGGGACGATCGACTCGCGAAACGTATCGGCGACCCAGGTGGCGGTAGCGTCGGTGACGGGCATGCGGCGACTCTACTCGATGTAAGATGGGGTGTGATCCGCGCGGTGTTGCTCGTCCTGTCGGTCGCCGCCTGCGGGCGCTGGGGGTTCGATGCGCAGGCGAACGACTCGCGCGGGAGCGTCGGCAAGGGCAAGGACGCCGGCCCGTGCGGAGGCGGCACGACCGCGCCGGATCCAGTCACGATCAGCGGCCACACGATCGAGGTCACGGACTTCTCCGGCGGAACGGCACCGGAGCCGTCGGTGAACATCGAAGTGCACGCCGTCGCCGACGACTCGCTGCTCGGCGCGCTGACGAGCGATGCCAGCGATGGCGCGTACTCGATCGCGATCGCGACCGGTGGCGTTCCGCCGATGGTCTACATCAAGTACAGCAAAGCCGGGCTGGTCGACATCTACGAGTACCCGGCGGTCGCGCTCGATCGCGACTACGGCTACGACCCGAACGTGTTCTCCGGTGGGTCGCTCGGCGCGGTGTACAGCGCGGCCGGCGTGTCGCAACAAGGCGGCACCGGCACGATCGACGTGCAGGCGCTCGACTGCACCGGCGGCCCGCTCGACGGCGTCGTCGTGGGCTTCTCGCCGGCGCCCGGGCACCTCGGCTACACCGGCTTTGGCAGCAATCCATACCCACCCGACGCCGGGACGACCTGGCCGCCGTACACCCACGCCGATGGCTTCAACGAGCCGCCCGGCGACGTGACGATCACGGCGAGCCTGCCCGGCACCGAGCTCGTGATGCAATCGCCGCTGAAGGTGTATGCGGGCGCGGTGACGTTCGCGACCGTGCACCCACTCAGGTGAGCGTCCGCGGCTGATCAACGACGCGCTCGACGTGAGCGGGCGCGACCGATTGCAGCGGCGCGAGTGGTGGAGCCCCCCGCTCGGCGTTGTCCACCGGCCTGCGCTCGATCACCCGTGCGATCGGGACCGCGATCCCTCCGCGCTCCCAATGGATCGAGCGCCACGCCGGGATCGCGAGCAGCGCGAGCACGATCGCGATGGGCCATGGCACGAACATCGCGGCAAACGGGGCAATCGCGGCCCCCAACCCGACGATCACGAGGCGCTGCGATAGCGCCAGCATCGAGACCTCGCCTAGCAGGAGCCCGATCGCGAACGCGCCGAATCCGAAGAACATCGTCGTGTATTGCACGGGCTCCGGTAGGAACCGCGCGATCCCCACCATCGCCGCGACCAGCCCCCAGCTGCGCAGATACGCGGCCATGATCGATCGGCGGTCGAGCGGCAGCGGCGACGAGCGGTACGAGGTGCGCTCGACGTAGGTGCGGGAGAACAAAGAGCGCTCCTTGCCGCGCTCGACGTAGATCGACGCGGTGTCGACGAGCTCGCTCGCGATCGGCCACAGCGGCAGGCCGCGGAGATGGACGAACTTCGTCGCGACCGAGCTCGATGTCCGAGCGTCCGGGATCCATCCAAAGAACCGCATCGCGGCTCTATAACGCGACAGGCGCCAAACCCCAGAAACATTTCGCGACATCCTGCCCGAAATCGCTGTCGCGATCGGTACTACCCTCGGCCGCGTGGTCCCGTAAGATGAGGGCGTAATGGCGGACGAGAAGAAGCCCCCCGGGCCGAAGCGCGACGGCGAGCGCCAGACCGGCCTCGTGCTCGACGAGCGCACGAAGACGAAGAAGCCGCCGATGTACAAGGTGCTGCTACACAACGACGACTACACGACGCGCGAGTTCGTCGTGTGGGTGCTGCAAACCGTGTTTCACAAGAACGAGAGCGACGCGGTCGCCATCATGAGCCACGTCCACAACAACGGTTTGGGCATTGCCGGCGTCTACACCTTCGAGATCGCCGAGACCAAGGTCACCAAGACGCTCGCGCTCGCGAAGCAGCAGCAGTTCCCGTTGCAGCTCTCGATCGAGCCGACCGAGTAGTGCACGCCGCAGATCTCGGCGCAGCCTCGTCGCCCTGGCTGCACTGACCTACCCGAAATCGCTGGCCTCCGAGAGCCTGCACGCGGGGCCGCAACGCCCTACACTATGCGTAACACCATGCTGTCGCCGGAGCTTCAATCCACGATTCAGCGCGCGGTCGACGACGTGCGCGGTCGTCGCCACGAGTACCTGACGCTCGAACACTTGCTGTTGTCGATGCTCGATGACCCGAGCGGCGTCGACATCCTCACGAAGTGCGGCGGCGACATCGAGAAGATGCGCGGCGAGCTCGAGCGGTTCCTCGCCGAGCAAGCCGAAGAGCTGCCCGAGGACGAAGACTCGGGTCCCGATCAGACGCTCGCGTTCCAGCGCGTGCTGCAGCGCGCCGCGATGCACGTTCAAGCCGCCGGTCGCCAGCAGATGACGACCGGCAACGTGCTCGCGTCGATGTTTCGCGAGCGCGACTCGCATGCGGTGTACGTGCTCGAGAAGCAGGGGATCACGCGATTCGACGTGATCAACTACATCTCGCACGGTGTGTCGAAGGTCGATGCCGGTGGTCCGGTGGTGCCGCGGGTGCGCGGCGTCGAAGACGACGGCGAGAGCGACGGCAAGGTCGCGAACCCGTTGGAGAGCTTCTGCGTCGACCTGACGCAACGTGCGCGCGAAGGAAAGATCGATCCGATGATCGGTCGCGCCGACGAGCTCGAGCGGATGATCCAAGTGCTATCGCGGCGGCGTAAGAACAACCCGCTGTTGATCGGCGAGCCAGGCGTCGGCAAGACCGCACTCGCCGAAGGCCTCGCGCTGCGCATCGTCGACGGCAAGGTACCTCAGCCGCTACTCGACGCGAAGGTCTACTCGCTCGACATGACCGCGGTGCTCGCGGGCACGCGCTATCGCGGCGATTTCGAAGAGCGGCTCAAGGCCGTGATGAAGGTGCTGATCGGCGATCCGAAGTCGATCCTGTTCATCGACGAGATTCACAACATCATCGGCGCCGGCGCGACGAGCGGCGGCACGATGGACGCGGCGAACATCTTGAAGCCACCGCTGTCGAACGGCGAGCTCCGCTGCATCGGCTCGACGACGTTCAAGGACTATCGTCAGGCGTTCGAACGCGATCGCGCGCTCGCTCGTCGGTTCCAGCGCATCGACGTGGGCGAGCCGACCGTGCCCGAGGCGATCGAGATCCTCAAAGGTCTCAAGTCGAAGTACGAAGAGCATCACGGCGTGAAGTACACCGACCCGGCGATCGAAGCCGCGGTCGAGCTGTCGGCGCGTCACATCAGCGGGGCACATCTGCCGGACAAGGCGATCGACGTGATCGACGAAGCCGGCGCGAAGGTGCGGCTCATGGCCGAAGCCGATCGGCCGACCGAGATTCGGCCGTCGCTGATCGAAGAGGTCGTCGCGAAGATCGCGCGGATCCCGACCCGCTCGGTATCGGTCGCCGACAAGGCGAAGCTCGAGAACCTCGACGCCGAGCTCAAGAAGGCGATCTACGGCCAGGACACCGCGATCGATCGCTTGACCACCGTGATCAAGCTATCGCGCGCTGGCCTTGGCAACCCCGACAAGCCAACCGGTTGCTTCTTGTTCGCCGGCCCGACCGGCGTCGGCAAGACCGAGCTCGCGAAGCAGCTCGCCGCGGTGATGGGCGTCGAGTTCATCCGGTTCGACATGTCCGAGTACATGGAGAAGCACACGGTCTCGCGCCTGATCGGCGCGCCGCCTGGCTACGTCGGCTACGACCAGGGCGGACAGCTGACCGATGCGATCAACAAGCATCCGTACTCGGTCGTGTTGCTAGACGAGATCGAGAAGGCGCACCCCGACATCTACAACATCCTGCTCCAAGTCATGGATCACGCGACGCTCACCGATAACAACGGGCGCAAGAGCGACTTCCGCAACGTCATTCTGATCATGTCGAGCAACGCAGGCAGCCGCGAAATGGCCGCCGGCAAGATCGGCTTTGGCGATTCGATCGCCGACTCCAAGGACGGCAAGAAGGCGCTCGAGCGGGTGTTCACGCCGGAGTTCCGCAACCGACTCGACGCCACCGTGATGTTCGACGCGCTGCCGGTCGAGGTGATCCGTAAGGTCGCGCGCAAGTTCCTCGATCAACTCGACGGCCAGCTCGCCGAGAAGAAGGTCCAGATCGAGATCTCGCCAGCCGCGATCGACTGGTTCGTCGAGCACGGCTACGACAAGGCGATGGGCGCGCGACCGATGGAGCGCATCGTGCAATCGACGCTCAAGGCGCCGCTCGCGAACGAGATCCTGTTCGGCAAGCTGCACCACGGCGGCACCGCGTTCGTCGACGTCAAGGACGGCGAGATCACGGTGCGCTGCGAATCCGCCGAGGAAGAACAGAACTAGCTACGGCTTCGGCGGGACGAGCAGGACGAGCATCGGCTCGCGACGTTACGCGATCATGCGGTCGTCGAGCGCACCGATCGAATCGAGCGCGAAGCCGGGCCGGACCTGGACCAGCGCGGCGGCCAGGCACGGATCGTCGGGCAGCTCGAACGCGAGCGACGTTCCCCAGCTCGTGTCGAGCAAGTGATCGAGCTGCGCGTGCATGCGCGCTACTTCGACCTGCGATGGCCTGCGCGGCAAGCCGAGCGTGATGCGAAACCGCAGTGCACCGGCCTCGGCCTGGAGCTCGCCCGAGAACGCGACGACCTCGGGTGCGAAGCCGAGCATTGCAAACAGCCCTCCGGGCGGAGGATCATTGAGCTCGCCACGCGCCGCGAGATCGATCACCTGGGCGTCGACGATCGGTTCGTCGCGCACGACATCGTAGAGCTCGCATTGCGTCGTGAAGCTGACGCTGCACGGCGGCGGCGCGGCGGGTGGCGGCGGCGCGAACTCTCGCGCTTGGTGGAGTAACTCGATGATCTCGTCTTCGAGCTCGACCCATTCGTCGGCGTCGAGCGCGATGCCGGCGACGACGTGCGCGCGGCGATCGAGCTGATGCTCGACGGTATTGCGAAACGCTTCCGCTTCGCCCGACGTCCTTACCCTGGCGCCGAGCTCGACGAGATCGTCGAGGGTCGCGCGCGCGAACGCGATCTTCTTTTCTCGCAGACTCGCTGACACGGCCGGCAGGCTACAGCGTCGTCGCGATCGGCGCCTCTAACTGAACATCACGTCTTCATGAACCAACAGGTCCGACCGTTCGACCGCAAGTGTCAGGCGTGTGCACGACCGTGAGCGTGCTCACGAGTCGCAGCAGGGGCGATCACCAGCTCGCGCTGGCCGAGATCGACTGCAGCGGGGCCGACCTTCGCCGCGATCGCGGTCCACCGACGGTAGCGAATCCGCGGTCACGCTACACTGCGGCGCGATGGCGACGTTCGCGTACCAAGAGCTCCTCCCGGTCGGTCACCACGACGACACGCCGTTCAAGCAGCTGACCGGCGACTACGTGTCGACGTTCGACGCGCACGGCAAGACGTTTCTCGAGGTTCAGCCCGAAGCGTTGACGTTGCTCGCACGGACGGCGATGCACGACATCGCGCACTTGTTGCGGCCGAGCCACCTTGGCCAGCTGCGCAAGATCCTCGACGACAGCGAGGCGTCAGCCAATGATCGATTCGTCGCACTCGAGCTGCTCAAGAACGCGAACATCGCCGCCGGCGGCATCTTGCCCGGCTGCCAGGATACCGGGACCGCGATCATCATGGGCAAGCGCGGCCAGTACGTGATCTCTGAAGGCGACGAAGCGGCACTCGCGCGCGGCATCTTCGACACCTACACGATGACGAATTTACGGTACTCGCAGGTGTCGCCGCTCGACATGTTCGAGGAGACGAACACCGGTACGAACTTGCCGGCGCAGATCGAGCTCTACGCGACCGCGGGCGACGAGTATCACTTCCTGTTCATGGCCAAAGGCGGCGGCTCGGCCAACAAGAGCCTGCTGTTTCAAGAGACGAAGGCGCTGCTCAACCCGAAGTCTCTTTCCGCGTTTCTCGACCAGAAGCTGCGTTCGCTCGGCACCGCCGCCTGTCCGCCGTATCACCTCGCCGTGGTGATCGGCGGGACGAGCGCGGAGTACACGCTCAAAGTCGCGAAGCTCGCGTCGGCGCATTATCTCGATCATCTCCCGACGAAGGGCGGCACGACCGGCCACGCGTATCGCGATCTCGAATGGGAGCAGGAGGTCGTCAAGATCGCGCGCTCGACTGGAATCGGCGCGCAGTTCGGCGGCAAGTACTTCTGTCACGATGCGCGCGTGATTCGGTTGCCCCGGCACGGCGCGAGCTGTCCGGTCGCGATCGCGGTGTCGTGCTCGGCGGATCGCCAGGCGCTCGGCAAGATCACGAAGCACGGCGTGTTCCTCGAGCAACTCGAGACCGAGCCCGCGAAGTACTTACCCGAGGTCACGCACGACGAGCTCGCCGGTGAGGTCGTCGCGATCGATCTGCGCAAGCCGATGAGCGAGATCCGCGCGACGCTGTCGAAGTATCCGATCAAGACGCGGCTGTCGTTGACCGGCCCGCTCGTGGTCGCGCGCGACATCGCGCACGCCAAGCTGAAGGAGCGGCTCGATCGCGGCGAGGGCCTGCCGCAGTACATGAAGGACCACGCGGTCTACTACGCGGGGCCGGCCAAGACCCCTGCGGGCTATGCATCGGGCTCGTTCGGCCCGACGACCGCAGGCCGAATGGATAGCTACGTCGAGCAATTCCAAGCTGCGGGCGGCAGCCACGTGATGCTCGCGAAGGGCAACCGCTCGGCGGCGGTGACCGCAGCGTGCAAAGCGCACGGTGGGTTCTACCTCGGCTCGATCGGCGGTCCGGCGGCGCGGCTCGCGAAGGACTGCATCAAGCAAGTGTCGGTGCTCGAGTACCAAGAGCTCGGCATGGAGGCGGTGTGGCAGATCGACGTGGTCGACTTTCCGGCGTTCGTCGTCGTCGACGACAAGGGCAACGACTTCTTCGCGGGCATCGCGGGCAGCGGCGAGAAGAAGCTCGCGGTCAAAGCCTAGCTCGCCGTCGTTCATGTTCGCCGGCATTTCCAAGCTCAAGCTGTTCGCCGGTATCGGCTGCGCGCTCGCGGCGCTCGCGTTCCTGACGATTCCGCAGATCATCAACTACCGCGCGTACACGACCTGGAAACGCGAGCGAGCGGAATGGGACGTCAACACCAAGCGGTGGTACGCGCTGATCGAAGTCGGTCGTTGCCTGCGCTCGTATGATCGCGCGGGATGGTGGGTGCCGGCGCTCACGCAGGTAGCGCCGGAGCAACGTCGCCAGCAGACGCAGATGCGGTTCGAGCAGAGCGGCTCACCGGATGCCCGTCCGGGATGCGTCACCCAGTTGGCGCCGCTGCACGAAGGCCTCGCGACGACGCCGGCGGCGATCGCGGCGCTCGACGAGCTGGTCGCGGCCGATGCGAAGTGGACTGCAGCGTTCTTTGCGCTCGCCGATTACTACGCGGTGCACACGCCGCACGAGGATCATTTCGCCGGCGAGCCCGGGCTGTGGGACCGCGTCGTCGCTACTCGCGCCGCGTTGAGCGAGTCGGTCGCGAAAGCGACGAAGCTCGCGCTGCCAGCGACTCGTGAAGCGATCGCCGCGGTCGCGACGACCCGCGAGACCAGCATCGGGCGCGATGCGATGTGGTGGCAGATCTCCGCAGCACTGCGGGTCGAGGATCTGTCCGCCGACGTCGAGGCCGCTCGCCAAGCTCAGATGCCGCTCGCCGACCAACGCAAGCTCGCGCAGCGCGACGTCCGCGCGTTGTACGACGCGATGAAGCCAGCACCGCCAGCCCTCGTTCACCTGATCCACGCGGACGAGACGCTCGATGCACTCGCGACCGGTCAACGCGGCGATCCGGCCGATGCGCTCGAGTCGAACGTCGAGACCTACACGCTGTGGACCGCGCAACCGCTCGGCGGCGGCACGCCGTACGGTGAGCCGCCCGAAGAAGCGGCGGGTTGCCACAGCCCGGACTGAATAGACCGCGCCGAAGCCTGCACGCTTGGTCGGCGGCGAGCCCGTCAGGTTCGCGGGGATGAACGACAGCTGCGGCTGCGTGTCGTCGAGCACCCAGGTGTCGGCGAGCGGGTCGAGGTTCGGGTCAAGGCCGCAGGTGACGAACGTCTGATTGTAGTCAGGGAGGTGAACGAGCGCGGCGCCGCTGCGGCTCGGAAGGATCCGGGTGCGGTCGCTGTCGTACGCGACGAGTGGCGAACCTCCGGCGACACCACCGGGCTCGCTGTCACCGCTGCTCGGAAGGCCAGGTAACTGGGTCAAAGCTTTGTCGTTCAAGACGTAGGCGTCATCGGACGAGAGGTTGTCGTAGCCGCCGATCATGATCAGCGCGCCGATCCGCGGATCGAACACGAATTGGCCACCCGCGCGCCGCGGCGGCGGGTTCGTCGTGTCGATCTTCGCGAAGCTGGTCCCTTCGCCCTCGAGGATCCACACGTCCTGCACGCGGGAGCCGTCGTCGAGCTGTCCGCCGAACATCACGATCCGATCGCTCGCGCTCGCGCGCGCGTGGCAGCGCGCAAAGAACAGCTCGGCATCTGGCCACAGCTCGCGCCGCGTATAGGCCAGGCCGATCATGCAAGCGTGCAGCGCGCGCGGTCGCTTCGCGTCGGCTTGCTTGAACGCGTCGATCGCTTGCGTCCACTCGCTTTGCTTCGCGAGCTCTTGGCCCTTTGCGACAAGCTCGTCGATCTCGTCGGCGCGCACGATCGACGACACCGCGCACAGCGCTGCGACCACGATTGCCGTTCGTTCCCAGAGCCGTCTCATCCCGCGCAGCTCCGTTACGATAGCGACCGCTAGCGAACGAGTAAAACGCGCCGCCCTGGAACACTCCGTCGCGGACGAGCCGACCGTTCGCCGACCCAACTCACACTGAGCAGCTCCCATAGGATAGCGATCTATCGCTAGCTAGTAAAGATCGAACGGATCGCAGACGGTGAACGCGTGTTCGTCGGTATCGACTTCGGAACTAATAACTCGGCGGTCGCGATCGCCGACGACCGTGGCGCCGT
>CAZDGY010000202.1:0-9055 GCA_964504685.1 uncultured Kofleriaceae bacterium
CGTCCAGTTCGAGTGCGAGAACGAGAGGCCACGCAGCGTGACGTTCTCGACGCCGGTCGCCGACACCAGGGTCTGCAACTGCGGCGCGATGATCGATTCGGTCGTGACGTCCTCGCCGGCGAGCGGAATGTAATAGAGCGTCTGCGGCGTCGCGAGTTGGTCGAGATACCACTGGCCCGGGAGCTTCAGCGCCTCCATGACGTTGTCGGCGATGTAGCGATGACCGGGCTCGAAGCCGTGCAACAGCTGGCCCGGCGGATTGAGGTTCGTCGAGCCGGTCAGCGTCGCGGTGTGCGAGGTCGGATCGGCGTCGGCGAGCCGCATGCGTGGCATCGTCCAGTTCTCGAACGCCGCGATCTCGACGTTACCGAGGTCGTGCCAGTTGCGATCGACGTCGGTGTTCGCGAAATAGAAGCTCGTATAGGTCGCGACGTCGCCGTTCGCCGCGTTCGCGTTGTAGAGGTAGCCGTTCGGCGTGGTTGTCGGGCGAAACCGGCGGGTGCCGGCGACCCACAGTTGCGAGAACGGCGCGAGCCCGGCGGCCGATGCGCGCCAGACCGCGACGCCATTGAGCGTGGTTTGCGTCCAGCCGGTGATCGCGACACCGCCGCTCAGCACCGGAGTCGCGCCCGGCGCCGCAGCGTAGATCACCGGCGCGGTCGCGGTGCCCGACGTGGTCAGCGCCCAGGTCGCCGCTAGCGGATAGGTGCCGTCTTCGACGAACACGACGATCGGCGTCGCGCGCCCTGGCTGAAGCGCCGCGACCTTGGTCTGGATCGCGGCGAGCGTCGTCGGGCCGTCGCTGGCATCGGCATTCGGCCGAGCGAGCGTGCCGCTCCACGAGTCCTGGCCGTCGGTCGCGACATAGAGGTCGGCGGTCTGTGGTCCGGGCGATGCGCACGACATGCCGCTGCCGGCGTCGCTGCCGCTATCGCTGCCGGCGTCGGGCGAGCTGGGCGAGTTGCCGCCACATGCGGTGACGGCGGCGAGAACGATCGCGATGCGGGAACGCATGCGCGTTGCAGATTGCAAGACATCGCCCATCGCGAAACCCGCGAGATCGCGACGTCACCGGTACGTGGAGGTACCGATCGCGCTACTGCTTGCGAAACCGAGCGGTCTCGCCAGCGTTCTCGCCGTGCGCGACCAGCACCGAGCACGGCGCATGACGAATCGTGCTCTCGGCGACGCTACCGAGCAGCAGCCGGCGAAACCCGCTGTGGCCATGCGTGCCGATCGCGATCAGATCGTGACCGCCCTGCTCCGCCGCATGGGTGATCACCGATGGTGCCGGCCCTTGCACCAGCTCGACGTGCAGCGGGTGGCCGAGGTTGGCGTGAGCGGCGACGAGCTTGTCGGCTTGGGTCTTCGCCGACGACAGCACCGCGTCGCGTACGGTCGACCACGGGAACCGCGACGCGCCGAGCAACGTCGCGCCCCACGAGCCGGCGGGCAGCTGCCACGCGTGGATGATCTCGATCCGCGCGCCTGCGTCGGTGAGCACCGCGGCGTGGGTGAGCGCGCGCGTCGCGGCGGCCGAGAAGTCGGTCGCGACGAGCGGCCGTTTGAAGCCGGTTGCGCTGGTCGGGCCTCGGCACACGAGCACGTCGCATGGCGCGAGCCGCAACGTCGATGTCGCGACGCTGCCGAGCAGGAACCGCGAGATGCCGGTCGCGCCGTGCGTGGCGACCACGAGCAGTTCGGCGCGGCGATCTTCGGCGACGGTCGCCAGTAGCTCGGCCGGCGCGCCGACGCGGCAGACCAGCTCGGTCTCGACGCCACGCGCTTTGATCGCGGCGAGCTGTTCGGCGAGCCGGCGAGCGGACTCGGCGCGCACCGCAGCGGACACCTCGCCGAGCTGCTTGAGCAGGTCGTTCGAGACGTTCTCGATCGGCGCATCGGCCGACTGCGCGTGAACTACGACGAGCTTTGCGTGATGCTGCACCGCGAGCCCGACCGCGCGCTCGAGCGCTTGATCGCTCGTTGCAGAGAGATCGACTCCGACGACAATCGTGGTTAGCGCCATATCAGCGAGCCGATTCCGCGAGCGTGCCCATGCTCAGCGTGAACTGATCGTCTTCGTGCCACAACGCGATCTGCGGCTTATCCCACCGCGCCGATTGGCCGTCTTGATGCAGCCGGCCGTAACGGTGAACGAGCTCGGTCTGCAACGCTTCGAACGAGTCCGCATCGGTCGTGCCGGTCACGGTGAGCCCGGTGATCCGGCCCTGCGCTACCATCGCGATCAGATCGAGCTGCCCGGTGCCGGCGCCGAGCGCGGGCGCATGCCAGCTGATCGTGTTGCCGGTCGGCACCGCGTTCGACCCGAGCTTGGCCTCGAGGGTCTCGAGATCGGAGCCGAGCGCGGGAATCACCGAGCTCTGATCTTCGGCCAACAGCTGCGCGACGGTCAGGAACCGCTCGAACCGCAACGAGCAATTGGCGTTCACCTCGAACACCGCGCGCACGCCGTGCTCGCGGTCGAGCCAGACGCTCGAGTCAGCGACATGGATTCCCGGTTTCCACGCGGCGTGCAGCTGCGTGTCGAGCTGGAGGCACGAGTCGGCGGCCTCTTCGCCGTTCGGCGTGATCTGGACGACATCGAGATCACCGCCGTTGCCTTCGTAGCTCGCGACCACGTGATCGAGCACGGTGGGGCGCGGCTCGCGTGGCGGCCCGAGCCGACCCGCGAACGCCGCGCCGGGCTGGCCCGGAACATCGCCATAGAGCTCGCGCAGCGCGTGATGACGCTCGACCCGCGCCGCAGTCCGGGCTTGTTCACGCTGCTCCTGCTCGGCTGCTCTCTGCGCCGCCCTGCGCTCGCGCTCGGCCGACCGGCGCGCCGAGCCATCGAAGTCGAGGCCGTACGGACTGTCGGTCGATGCGACGGTCGCGTGGATCGCGAGCCCGAACGGCACCGCCGTGGCGACCCCAAAAGCGAGCGTGAGCTTCGAGACCGCCACGAGCGAACGCTATCATTCACCGGCTGCTAGTCAACGGCGATCACGGGCAGGCGGCGTTGCCGGCTCTCGGTGTGCCTAGGTTCGCCCCGTCGCCGTACGCGGTCGTGCCGGGGCAGAAGTTCGCGGGCGAGTCATTCGAGGTCTCGTCGAGCTTGCCCGGATCGAGCTGCGCCGAGACGCCGTCGGTCGACCGCGACCACGTCACCGCATCGAGCACGGTCGTGCCGGCGAGCACGCGGACATCGCCGGCGGTGTTGACCATCGTGAAGCCGAACGTCGCGTCGACCGCAGGCAACATGCCGTTGCTCGCCGGATCCGACGAATGCGCGAACAACGCGTAGCCACCCGGCGCGACCGGCTTGCACTCCGGCGCCGAGATCACGTCGGGCATGCGCGTGTCGCTGACGCGATCGAGACCGAGCCCGTTGAGATCGAACGACGCGCTGCTCGCGTTGGTGATCTCGAACCATTCTTCATCAGGCTCGACCTTCGGGTTCGGCATGATCTCGCTGATCACGAGCGCGCCGGTCTGCGGCGGCACGATCGCACGCGATAGGCCGCTCACCAGATCGGTACACATACCAGGCGGAGGCTGCGACGAGCACGCGAGGTTGTCGGCGGCCGGCGTGCCGAAGTCGCCGAGCCCATACGGTTGCGAGCCGTCGCAGAAGTTTGTTTCGTCGTCGTTCTGCTGCGGATCGATGTGCGACGGATCGAGCTGGCGCGACGCGCCGTTCGTCGAATGGGTCCACGTGACCGAGTCGATCACGGTGTCTCCCGCGAGGATGCGCACGTCACCCGGCGCGTCAGCCGTGCCCGCGATCAACGAGAACGTGAACGTGCCCGCGACCGCACCATCGGGCAAGCCACCGTTGAACGCGCTGTCGACCGACTTCGCGAACAGCGCGTAGCCACCGGCCGGTACGTGCAGACAGTCGGTGCCACCGACCAGATCGGGCTGCTTCGTATCGGCGGCGCGATCGAGCCGCAAACCGACGAGGTCGACATCGGCCATCGCGCGCGCTTCGAACCACTCCCCGTCCGCATCGGGCACCTTCGATGGGCTCGGCATCACTTCGCTGATCACGAGGTCGCCCGGCATCGGCGTCGTCACCATCCGGGTCGAGCCGTTGTCGATGCACTGACCGATCGCGACCGGGATGCAGTCGTTGTCTTGACCGGGCGTGCCGAAGTCGCCGGGCTCGAACTCGTTGACGTTGTCCATGCACCAGTTCGCTTGGTCGTCGTTGAAGCTCGCGTCGGGCGTGGACTCGGCCGACAGCTCGCGCGAATGGCCGGGGTCAACCATCGCGTAGGTCGTCGTGTCGATCGTGGTGTCGCCACATGCGAGCGACAGCGTGCCACCGCTGTTCGCGAGCTCGCCGAGATCGCTGCCGTATCCATAAGCGACCCACGGCAACGTCGCGTCCTGCGCGGTATCGCCGAGCGTGAAGAACTGCTCGGGCGCGATCACGATCTCGGCCATGACGTGGCGCTTCTCGTTCGAGCCATCGGCGTCGCTGTGGATCAGCGTCAAGCCTTCCAGCTCGATCGGCTGCTCCGCGTTGTTGTAGATCTCGAACCATTCGCGCCCGCCGTCACCGTTCGAGGCATCCGCGAAGATCTCGCTGATCACGAGATCGCCCGGCGCGATCATGTCGGTGCATTTCGCCGGCCGACTCGAAGGGTGACAACCGGCGAGGGCGAACGCGACGAACAGCCAGCGCATGGGCGAGCTATCGACCGGTTGCGTCCGCGGTTGCGCGATCACGTAGACCTGCGATTATACGGTGTGATGGCGCGCGAGCTGCGGGTGATCGGTCACCCGGATTCGACCGCGATCGAGCGACTCGCCGGGTGGCCCGAGATTGCTCGGCCATGCGTGCAAGGTGATGCCGCGAGATCGATAGTCGCTGACGGTTCAGCGGGTCGAGATGTAGACGTCTTTGGTGCCGAGCGCGGTGCTCGCGTAGACGAACGTCCGGAGGTCCTGCGAGATCCAGCCGTCCTCTTCGTCGAACGTGTCGGTGTCGAACGGCGGCACGAGGCTCGGCGGATCGAACGGATCATTCACGGTCGCGCGCGTCGACGTATAGATGTCGGTCGAGACCCCGCGGCTCGACGCGAAGTAAACGGTGAGACAGTCCTTCGACAAAAACGTCGAGACCTCGTTCGACGCCGAATTGAGCTCGGCGACTGGAGTTCCCAAGCCGCTTCCGAGCGTGCCTTGGAACAAGTCCTGATCGCCGGCCGCGGTCTCGCGACTGACCATGAACACGTTGTTGTCGCAGACCGAGAGCCATTTCTCGTAGAGCAGCGGGTCGTTGACCGACGTCACCGCGACTGGCGTGCCCCAAGGGCTGCCGACCGCGGAACGCGTCGTCATGTAGATGTCGCCGTTGCGGCCGAAGTACAGCGTCTTGTCGTCGTACGACAGGCGCGGACTCTCCTCCGCCATCGTCGTGTTCACCGCCGCAACCGCAACCGCCGGGCCCCACGGATCCTGCGCGGTCGCGCGGGTCAGCACGAAGAGGTCGTTGCTCTCGCCGGTCACCGGTTTCTTGAAGTACAGCTCGGTGAGCGTGGAGTTGAGCGTGGGGTCGTCCTCGCTCGTGGTCGACAGATCCGCACCGGGGACCGGCTGCGCTGCGCTCCACGGTCCAAACGCATCCTGGACCGGCGCATCGCGCACGACATCGGGCGGCTTCGCGTCAGAGGCGACCGAATCGCTCGGAGCACCGCCCAACGACGCGCCGCACGCGGCGAGCACCGTGGCTCCCAGCGCGATCCAGCGGCGCATGACTAATGATAACCGCTGGCTCGCCAAAGTGGGCAGAAACTACAGCGAACTCCTCGGGGCGTCGGGCGATCTGCCTCGACTGTGGCGCAGCTTTCACGGCGTCAACGACGGTCGCGATCTGCACGACTGCGGAACCTCAGGGCCTTGTCGATGGTCCCGACTTTGCTCATTACCGCGATCCTAGGAGGATTGCAGATGCAGCTTAAGAACGCGCTCGTTAGTTTCATGTTCGCCGGTATCGCGGCTTCAGCCGCGGGCTGTGTGGGCGAAGGTCAGGTCGGCGTTGTCGGGCCGTCCGCTGAAGTCGAAGTCGATGCCGAGCCGCCACCTCCGCCCGCCGGTGAGATCGTCGTGTCGGCGCCGCGCCCGGGCTTCGTGTGGATCGAAGGTCGCCATCGCTGGGCCGGCAATCGCTGGGTGTGGGAGCGCGGCCGCTACGAGCGCGAGCGTCGCGGTTATCGCTACGAGCAAGCTCGCTACGAGATGCGCGGCCGACGCCGCGTGTGGATCGAAGGCGGCTGGCGGCGGTAGTCTGCGGAGCATTGCACTGGCACCTCGGATTCGTCGCGGCGCTCGCGGTAGCGGGCTGTAGCTCTAGCTCCGCGCCGCCCGCGGCGAAGACGATCGCGATCGATCCCGAAACCGCGGCGACCTATCTGCGGATGTGCGCGCCGTGTCACGGCGTCGATGCGCACGGCTACGCGGCCGATCACGCGCCGTCACTCGTGACCTCGACGTTCCTCGAGAGCGCGAGCGATGACTTCTTGAAGCGCTCGATCGTCTACGGCCGGCCCGGCACGGCGATGGCGGCGTACGGCAAGGCAATGGGTGGGCCTCTCACCGACGCACAGATCACGAAGCTCGTCGCGTGGCTGCGGGCGCACGTCCCGGCCGCGAAGACCTTGGCTGCCGCACCGAACACCGGCGATCCGACGCGCGGCGGTCTGCTCTACGCGCAGCACTGCCAGAAGTGCCATGGCGACCGCGACACGCGCGGCGAAGGGGTGCACCTCGCGAATCCGAAGTTCTTGGCGCTCGCGACGAATTCGTTCATCCGCTACGCGATCGTCAACGGCCGGCCCGGCACGCAGATGCCGCTGTTCGGAACGCAGCTGAGCGCCGCCAACATCGACGACCTCGTCGCTTTCATCCGCAGCCTCGCGGTGGCCAAGCCGGTCGGCATGCTGCCCGCTCCGACCGGGACCGAGCCACTCGTGCTCAACCCGAAAGGTCCGCCGGCGGTGTTCGAGCTCACACAGAGCCGCTACGTCTCGGTCGAGCAAGTCGCGAACGCGCTCGCGCAGCAAGCTCGGCTCATCATCATCGACGCGCGACCGGCTTCCGATTGGATGCGCGTCCACATCCCCGGCGCGGTGTCGATTCCGCATATCGACATGAAGCGACTCGACGAGCTGACGAACGACGGCACCTGGATCGTCGCGTATTGCGCGTGCCCGCATCACCTCGCGGACATCGTCGTCGACGAGCTGCGCAAGCGCGGGTTCAAGCACGCGGTCGCGCTCGACGAAGGCATCCTCGAGTGGCATCGCCGCGGCTATCCCGTCGTCGCGGCCCCAGGGGTCGAGCCGCCGCCGAAACAGCTGCCACCGCCGCCGCCCTTGCCGCCGCCCGCGCTGCGGCCGTAGCCGACGAGACATCGCGGACGAATCGTGGGACACCAGCGCGATGCGCTACGTCTGTGCGTCGCTGATCGTCGCCGGGCTCGGCTGCGGTAACGCCGAGCGATCCACTCCGGTTCCGCCAGCGGAGCCCACGGCACCCGCCGCTGCGTTGACCGCGCCATGGTCGATGTCCGCGACCAGTCAAGAGTTCGGCGTCGCGGTCGGGCCGCTCGATCGTATCGAGCTCGACTCGACCGGCGCGTTGCACCACCAGCTCGGAGAGCTCGACTTCGGAAGCTGGCAAGTGCCCACCGATGCGCTCGCGCTGATCGCGACGCAACTCGGGAGCCATGAGCTCGCGAAGCAAAACGACGTGCCTGCGCGGGGCGAAGGTGTCCAGTACCAGCTCGCGTGGCACTCCCCAGCCGGGGACCGCAAGCTCGACCTCGCCGGCGAGCTGCCAGCTGCAGTGGCGCCGATCTACAAAGCGCTCGACGATCACCTGAGGGCTCACAACCGCGCCGAGCTGGCCGCGCTCGGCCCGTTCTCGGTCGAGCTCACCACGAGCTTCGAGCTCGCCGACAACACGAAGGTCGAAACGCTGATCGTCGACCAGACCGGCGTGGTGCGCCAGCTGCGCGGCGGTGTCGAGGTCGCTCACCGCGACGTCTCGCCCGAGCGGATGGCATACATCGCGACGCTCGTGCGGTTGCCCGCACCCGCCGCCCCGCCCGCTGCGGTCGATCATCCGGTCAAGCTCGTGATCACGCGCGGCGCCAAGCAGCAGACGATCGCGACCGATCGGCGGTCGATGCCGCCGGCGATGTCGTTCCTCTACAACGAGCTGTACTCGGAACGCGCCGCGTTCCCATCGCGATAGCGGCTGCGCCGCCGCCGCGGCGGTTTAGCGGGCCAACTGCGTAACTCCTGGCAAGTCCACGGGCGCGATCACGCGAACGACAGATCGGCCACACACGCTGGCGCACGATGGGCTGAATTGACACAACTACTTGATGTTATTGGACAATTACCGAGGGTCAAGCTAGACCTAAGGCGTGATGATTGGCGACCGAATCGGCCAGTACCGTATCGAGAAGCAGATCGGCGTCGGTGGGATGGGTCTCGTCTATCTCGGCACTCACACGCTGATCGGACGGCGAGCGGCGATCAAGACGCTGTTGCCGAAGCATTCGATCAACCCCGCGGTCGTCGAGCGGTTCTTCAACGAAGCGCGCGCGGCGTCCGCGATCTCGGATCCGGGCGTCGTGCAGGTCTTCGACTTCGGCTATCACGTCGACGGCACCGCTTACATCGTGATGGAGCTGCTCGAAGGCGAGCCGCTGTCGGCTCGGATCGAACGAGCGGGGCGGCTGTCGATCACCGACGCCCTACGGATCGCGCGACAAGGCGCTGGCTCGCTCGGCGCGGCGCACGCGCGCGGCGTCGTCCACCGCGATCTGAAGCCCGAAAACATCTACCTCGTTCGCGATGCCGAAGCGCTAGGCGGCGAGCGCACGAAGATTCTCGACTTCGGCATCTGCAAGCTCGGCGATGGCGTCAACGACACCAAGCTCACCGAGATCGGGACGACGATCGGCACGCCGGCGTACATGTCGCCCGAGCAGTGTCACGGCGACGGGCTCGTCGATCACCGCTCGGATATCTACGCG
>CAZDGY010000203.1:0-9045 GCA_964504685.1 uncultured Kofleriaceae bacterium
CCAGAGCCAGACGAAGAACCGGCTCAACAACCCCGAGGTCGCGGCGCAGGTCGAAGGCCTCGTGCGCCCGGCGCTCGAGAACTATCTCAACGAGAACCCGAACTGGGCGCAGGCCGTCGTCGCGCGCACGGTGATCTCGGCACGTGCCCGCGAGGCTTCGCGCGCCGCTCAGCAAGTCACGCGCAAGACCGCGGTCAGCCACCGGCTCAACCTGCCGGGCAAGCTCACCGACTGTTCGTCGACCGATCCGGCCGAGAGCGAGCTGTTTATCGTCGAGGGTGATTCGGCAGGCGGTTCCGCGAAACAGGGCCGCGATCGCAAGACCCAGGCGATCCTGCCGTTGCGCGGCAAGGTGCTCAACGCCGAGCAGGCGAGCGGCCAGAAGCTGCTCGCGAACAAAGAGCTCCAGGACATCGTCTCGGCGCTCGGCTGCGGGATGGGCGAGACGTTCGACATCACGAAGCTACGCTACGGCAAAGTGTTCTTGCTGATGGACGCCGACGCCGACGGCCATCACATCGCGACGCTGCTCTTGACGTTCTTCTTCCGCCACATGCCGAAGCTGATCGAGAACGGCAACATCTACTTGGCGCAGCCACCGCTGTATCGCATCGACGTCGGCAAGCAGACGATGTGGGCGCTCGACGAGCCGCACCGCGACAAGCTGCTCGCGTCGATCAAAGGCAACGCGAAGCCGTCGATCACGCGGTTCAAAGGCCTCGGCGAGATGAACCCCGAGACGTTGAAGATGACGACGCTCGATCCCGATACGCGCCAGACGTTGCGCGTGACGGTCAAGCGCGGTGAAGAGCGCCGCACCGACCAGGCGATCTCCGATCTGATGGGCAAGGATGTCGCGGCTCGCTACAAGCTGATCACCGAGAACGCCGCCGAGATCGGCGAGCTCGACATCTAGAGATGAAGCGCGTCGCGATCGCCGTCGCCGGGCTCATCGCCGCCTGGCTGATCGCGATGGTGATCTTCGGCGCGATGCGCGGCGATGCGGCGGCCGAGCGGATCGCGCATCAGCTCGGCGAGTCGCTCCACGCCGACGCGACGGTCGGCGCCCACGATCTGGCGCTCGTGCGCGGCCGGTTCGCGATGGAACAGCTGCACCTGCTCCACGACGATGCGGTCGGCCGTCTCGAGGTCGCGGTCGGGCAGGTCGATTGCGACTTGCTGCCGCTCGGGCTCGCGCTCGTCGATGGCGAATGTCGCGAGCTCGCGGTCCACGACATGACGATGTCGGTGTCGTCTGGCGCGCTGTTCGCGCTCCGCCCACCGAAGCAAGCGCCGCCGCGTGCGCAGCGCGTCGTGATCGATCACGCACGGCTCGACTTCGCGCCGAGTGCATTTCTGCCGAGCCTCGGCCGAATCTCGATCGAGATCGATCATGCCGAAGCCGGCCCGACCGTATTTCGCACGCCGCTGTCGTTCCTGTTCGCATTGCGGTCACTGACCGCACGCCTCGAGTTGCCCGCCGGGATCACGCTGCGGCTCGGATACGGTCACGGCGTGTTGTCGGTCGCCGGCTCGCTGTTCGGATCGACGCCGGTCGCACTACCGGTGCAACTGCCGGTCGCGGCGGCAGCGCACAGCGGCAAAGAAGAGGTCGATGCGCTCGGCGAATTCGGCAAGCGTGTCGCCGAAGAGCTCGTCGAGAAACGCGCGAACGATTGGATTCACCAGAAGCTGTAGTCAGCTCACCAGCTGCTCGAGGTGCCACCGATACGAATAGACATCGCGTTGTGCGCTCTCTTGAGCGCGCCGGATTTGGAGGACGAGCATCACGGCGGTCAACATCTGGGCGATCGCGAACAGCGTGACGACCCACACCAGGTGGACCGCTGGAATGACCAGCGCCCATGGCGAGATCGACAGCGTCGCACCGGAGGTCGAGAACGTATGCGGCAGAATGCCGAGCAACTCGGCCGCGATCGGCGCAACGAGCGCAAGGACATGCATCGCGATGATCGCGAACGGTACGTTGCTCGTAGGATGCGTCGCAAACGCGGTGACCGAGATCGCGGCGAGCCCCGGTAGCAAAAGGAACGGCGAGAATAGGACCGCGATCGCTACGAGTAACGAACACTGCAAGAACAAGCCGAGATACATCAGCCGGCCGACAGGCTTCGCGCGTCGCGCGCCGAAGGTGAACAGGGCTGCGGTCGCCAGCAACAACCCGGCGATCACGAGCAGCACGCTCGGCGCCCTGACCTCGGTCAGCAGCAGCAGCGGCGCTGCGAGAAAATAAGCGAGGTTCGTCTTCACGGCCGTGCGCAGCTGGACGCTTCCCGCTTCGACTCGCGCGGCTTCGATCGCGGCATCGACCTCCGGTGGGACCTCCGCAGGCCGTTCGAGCAAGAGCTGAGCGATCAACGCCTGAGCGTCGCGGTTCGTGCGATCGAGCGCCAATGCGCGCCCTGCCTCGAGCATCGCATCGCCGCGCGTGGCGACGCTCGCCTGTGCTAGCAGCGCCTTCGCCGCGGTGACGTGAGAGATCGCGAGCTCGCGGCGTTGAGCGTCGTCGCGATCACCGTCGAGATAGCGTTGCAGGCCGGCGGCAAACGCCTTGGCGGTCGCGAGCCGATCGTCTCGCACCGGCGCGGTTGCTGCCGCGCATAGCTCGTCGAGCTCGGGTGGGACCTCGGCGGCCGGAGCCCGCTCGCGCGGCCGATGTGCGATCGCGTCGAGCGTTGCTTCAAACGCGCGATCGCCAATGGGCAACGCCGACGCGCCGGTCAGGATCTCGAACAAGATGCAGCCGAGCGCATAGACGTCGGCCGACGGATCGACTGCCTCGCCGCGGACTTGTTCCGGCGGCATATAGCCGAGCGTGCCGAGCACCGAGCCGGTCTGGGTCTTGGTGACGTCGTCGATCGCGACGTCGGGATGTGCTGCGCTCGTCGTCGGTTCCTCGCCGATGATCCGCGCGATGCCCCAGTCGAGCACGTACACCTCGCCGAAGTCGCCGAGCATGATGTTGCCCGGCTTGAGGTCGCGGTGGATGACGCCGCGCGTGTGGGCGAACGCGATCGCTTGGCAGACATCGACGAGGCGGGTTAGGAGCGTTCGCCGACTCCACCGCGTTCCACGCTCCGCGATGATCTCGGCGAGCGTCGCGCCGGTCAGCCGCTTCATCACGAAGAAAGCCCGACCGTCGGCATCGGTCCCGATATCGTGGACCGGGACGATCGCGGGATGCTCGAGGCGGCCTTGGACGCGCGCTTCACGACGAAACCGCGCGACCAGCTCGGCCGGTGAGCGCTCGCCGCGCAATACTTTGACCGCGACGTCGCGGCCGATCCAGGTATCGCGCGCGAGCCGGACCTCGCCCATGCCGCCACGACCGATGATCGCGCCGAGTTGGTAGCGCTGGCCGTCGTTAGTGAGCGGCGCGCCGTCGAGCGTGGGATCGAACGGGGTGATGCTGTCGAGTGTTCGAGCCGGGGCCAGGAGCGTATCGAGCTGCGTCTCTTCGCCGCCGCGCGGGGGCTGAGCCATGGCTCAGCGTAATACGCCGCTAGCCGCGGTACGTGTCGTCTTGCTCGATCTTCGACAGCACCCAGTCGAACTCGCCGGCCGTGAGGTGCGCACCGCAGTGCTCGCACGCGCCGGCCATCGTGATCTTCAATGGTGCGCCGCAGTTGCCGCAGGTCGGCTCGATGTGGGGCGCGCCCTTGCGTCCGGCGCTGCGGATCAGCGTCCAGTATTCGCTGTACGGCCGCTCGCGACTCTTCGACCCACGCATCAGCTGACCGGTGTCGGTCTTGACGACGAAGTCTTTGCCGGTCGCGAACACGCGCAGCGTCACCGCGTCGTACCACTTGTCGCGCACGACCTTCGCGAGCTCGATCGACGTGACGCGCATGTCGGTGAGTTGGTTGCGCAACCCCTGTCGCTTGTAAGCGTCGACCCAGTACTGCAGATAATCGAACAGTCCATCGCTGACGAACCCGCGGATCGGCTCGAGCGCGTTCGCCGACCACGCCTTGTTCATCGCGTCATAGATCATCTTGAGCCGGCCCTCGACGCCGTCTTCGGTGACCGCGGGGTCGGCGGTCGTCAGAGCGACCCATTCCTCGTCGACCCGAGCGTCGCGATAGGTGGGGACGTCGTTGCCGCGCTCTGGAACTTCGGTCGTGAGCGTCGGCGGGCGTTCGTCGATCGAAGCGACCGAGACTTCTTCGACGACCCAATCGAATCGGCCGTTGTCGACGACCTGATTGCACGACGCGCATATCTGCGTCCCGGTCGCCGACGCTTGCCACGGCGCGCCGCAGTTCGGACACGGAAAGTCCTTCGCACGTCCGGGCGGCTTGCTGTGGCGCGTTGCATCGCGTGCGAACAGCCAGCTCTCGACCGAGTAGTAGGTGTGCTGGCCGGTCAGCACGTTCGCTTCGAATTCGATGCCGATGCGAACGCGCGTCGGCTTGCCGTCGGCGCCGGTCGGTTCGCTCGGCACGTCCACGCGGTACGGTCGCATCGCCCCGACGATGACCTGCGTGACCGGCGTTCCGACGGGTTCGCGCTGCGCGAGCTCGGCTTGCGCATTCGGCGAGACGTACGGCGCGATCGTCGCGCGGGTTGCCTCGGTCGCACGCGCCCGTTGTGCGGTCGAGAACAGCCGGAACGCGAAGTCTTCGAACGGCACTTGCGAGAACTCGGGATCGATCGTGCGCACGTCCTCGAGCGAGATCGTGCGGTGCAGCGCCGCCGGTGGACCGCTGTCCCAATCGCGGTTACGACGCTTCACGATCGAGCCGTAGATCACCGCGCCGACGATGAACGCGATGATCGGCAAGCCGATGTACGGGTAGTAGATGCAGAGCTGGAGCCCGTACCAGATCAGGTAGAACACCGCGGCACCACCACCGCCACCGCCACCGCCGCCGCTCGAATGACCGCCGCCGCCGGAGAAGCTCTCGCCGCCACCAGGGCGCGCGATCGCGAGCGCCGTGAGTGCGGCCAGCGCGAGGAACGTGAGCGTGACGAGGCGGGTGCGCTTCATCAGTCGTCACCCATGTCGCTGTCGACCGCATCGGGCAGCTCGTTGACATCGTCGTCGCGATGCGGCATCGCCTTGGCCATCGTCGGCGCAAGCGCCTCGACGAGCTTGGCGACCGCGGCGCCGCCGCGAGAGACCGCCGCGGTCAGCTCGGCTTGTGCGCCGGGAAGCACGTTCTCGGGCAACGCCCGGAGCAGGCCGATATCGGCGACGAGCGAGACCCGCTGCTCGAGCCACGAGATATAGACGAGGATGCCGCTGCGCCCCGTCGTGATGTGAATGTTGTGATCGACGAACAACGCGCGGGCGGCGCGATCGACCTGGAATTGCCTACGCGAGGCTGGCGTCATCACGCGCTTCAGCATCGGCAAGAGCTCGACGATCCACGCGGACAAACCACCGACGACGAACGGTTCGATCAGGATCGAACGCAGCGCGAACTCTTGCTCGCCGTAGAGCATGACCGCGAGGCCGATGAACGCGACGATCGCGCCGACGATCGCGTTCGCGTGGCGATACGTCCCTGATGTCTGGCGTACCGCGACGACGACTTCGACGGCCGACGCGTTCTCGACCGCCTCGACTGCACGCTTGAACGCGCTCCGCGCTTCACGATCGAGGAACTTGGTTCCCACCGCGCGATACTACTACCGATCAGTAGCGCACGATGTCCGCGGGCAGCGCGGCAGCGGCACGGCGATCGATCTTGGCGCCGGTCAGGACCGGCAACGCATCGGCGATCGCGAGCTGGCGAGGGCGCGCGTGCGCCGGCAACTTCGCGTGCCAGGAGCGCGCGGCGGCGATCCGATCGAATCGCGGCGTGACGGCGAGCGCCGCACCGACGATCTGGCCCCAGCGGGCGTCGGCGACGCCGAATACGCACGCCGCACGGACGCCGACCGTCCCCGCGAGCACCGCTTCGACCTCGGTCGGGTGAACTTTGTGGCCGCCGGTGACGATGACATCGTCGGCGCGACCCGCGACGTGCAGCGAGCCCTCGCCATCGACCCAGCCGAGATCGGACGTGACGAGCTCGGGCGCGATCGCCTCGCCGTCGAGATATCGTGCCGCGAGCATCGGCGCGCGAATGCGGATCGGCGCTGGTGCGTCCGCGGCGCCGGCGGTGAGCTCTACGCCGGGGAGCGCGACCAGCGGGCCGCCCGGGGTTGCGGCGGTCGCGACTTGGCCGAGCGTTTCGGTCAAGCCGTAGGTTTCGTGGACCGGGACGCCGCGGTCGAGCGCGGCGGTGATCAGCGAGCGCGGCGCGGGTGCCCCGCCGATTAGCACCGCCCGCAGTTTGTGCGGCGAACGCCAACCCGGATCTTCGAGCAACTGCGACAGCTGAGTTGGCACCAGTGAAGCGATCGTGGCGCGCTCGAGCGCCGCTGCGAGTGGTTCACCATCGTCCGCGAGCTCGACCGGCACGTGCGCGACATGGCAGCGAATCGCGATCGCGACACCGCCGGCGCGGGCGAGAGAGAGGGTCGCGAGCCAACGATCGTCGGTTTGCCAACCGAGCTGCGATGCCGCGCTGATCGCCGCGACGCTGGCATGGGTGTGAACGACGCCTCGGGAGCCGCCGGTCGAGCCCGAGGTGAACAGCACGAGCGCGTCTCCGGGCCGCGCGTTCGCTGCCGCTAGGATCGTGCGTTGGCGATCGAGCTCGAGCTGGGTCGCGAACAACGCGAGCGGCTGGTGGTTGTCGAGTGCGGAGGTGATCGCGCGCAGCGCCTCTCGCGTCGACGTTGCGACGATCGGCGCGAACGTCACAGCGCCTCCGCGAAGTGATCGAGCGCGACGTGCGCTGCGACGCCATGCGGCTGGTCACCACCGATCGCGCGCGCGAGCTCGACGCACGCGGCGAAGCCGATCGGACCTTCGAGCGCGTGCGAGGCGATTGCATGCTTGCCGTGTCGGCGCGCAAGCGCGGCGAGTGCGAGGCAGCGGGCGAAGCCTCCGAGGGCGGCTGGCTTCAGCACGAGTGCCGCGAGGCCGGGTGAGGCGCACGCTCGCGCGATCGCGGCATCGTCGAGCTCGGCGAGCGATTCGTCGAGAGCGATCGGAATCGGCAGCGGCTCGGCGAGTAGCTCGTGCGCGCGTTCGCAGGGCTCTTCGACGTACGACACCGGTAGCTCGCGCAGCGCCGAGAACATCGCGCGCACGTCGTTGCGCGGCCACCGGCGATTTGCATCGATCCGCAGGCGCGTGTGTGGAACCGCGCGCGAGATCGCGAACGCACGGGCGATCTCGTCCGGGCCGATCTTGAGCTTGATGGTCGTGGCGCCGGCGGCGACCGCAACGACGGCTTCGGCCGGATCGTCGACCACGGGCGCCACTGCGATCTGCGCGAGCGGGCGAGGCACGAGCAGCGCGGCGACGGAGGTGTGCTCGCGCTGCCCGATCAGCGAGAGCAACGCGCTCTCGAGTGCGAACCGCATCGCGGGGTCGGCCGTCTCGGCTGCGAAAGCGAGCGCCGCCGCCGGGTTCGCGATCGTCGCCTCGGGAGGACGCAAGTTGACAAAAGCGACACCGTCCCCAGCTACATCGGCTAGATCATGGCGTTTTTCTGACAGCTCTCGGGCCCCAAGTTGACTAAAGCGACAGCGTCCCCTTTCTCCGAGGCCGATATGCGTGGCTCTGGCCACGAGGATCGTGGCGACTCGCTCGGTCACGCCACGCGCTGCTCCGCGGGGTTCGACGCGCCAGCGGACGGTGCGCTGTTCGACGGTCAGCACGCGAGGCCGAGTGCGAACAACGCGGCGTGTGCGATCAGGAGCTGCGCGGTAGCCGCCAGGCACGCGTTGTATTGCATCCCGTCTTGCATCGCCGCGGCCATCACGAGCGCGCGAACGCGCAAGCGCGCGAGCGGCAGCGTCGCCAGCGGCAGCAGCGCGAGCCAGTGTCGGGTCGCGATCGTCATGCCGACCGGCACGAGGTACGAGATCGCGAGCAGCGCGGTGTACTCGAGGATCGAGCCCTTACGACCGAGTCGGACCGCGAGCGTTCGTTTGCCAACTCGCTCGTCGGTGCGGCGATCGCGCAGGTTGTTGACGACGAGGATTGCGGTCGCAAGTGCACCGACCGGCAGCGCCGCCGACACCGCGAGCGACGGCACATGCATCGCCTGGACGTACGCGGTCCCGCACACCGCGACGAAGCCGAAGAAGATCATCACGGCGGCATCACCGAGGCCGTGATAGCCGAGCGGATAGGGTCCGCCGGTGTACGCCATCCCTGCCACGATCGAGACAAGGCCGATCGCGATGACCGGCCATCCGGCGACGATCGCGAGGTAGACGCCGAAGCCGGTCGCGACGCCGAACGCGACCGCCATCGCGACGAGCATCGCGCGCGCGGAGATCAAGCCCGCCGAAACCGCTCGCACAGGGCCGATGCGTTCCGGTCCGTCGGCGCCGCGCTTCGCATCGAACGCATCGTTCGCGAAGTTGGTCGCGATCTGGATCGCGAGTGCTCCGCCGAGTGCCGCGAGTGCCGGTCCGAGCCGGAACCCGCCGGCCGCCGACGCGCACGCCGTGCCGACCGCAACCGGCGCGATGGCCGCGGGCAACGTCTTCGGCCGAGCAGCCTGCAGCCAATGAAGGGGGACGGTGTTCACTTTGACAACTAACTTCGATGCAACACGTTGGAATCGTTATGACGCGGTTGACATGTAGAACACCGTCCCCATTTCATGATTTCATGGGTAGCGCGGGAACTTCGAGAAGTCGGGCTTACGCTTCTCGAGGAACGCCTCCTTGCCTTCGCGTCCTTCGTCGGTGGTGTAGTAGAGCAGCGTCGCCGAGCCGGCGAACGCCATCATGCCGGCCTGGCCATCGCAGTCCGCGTTCATCGCCATCTTGAGGAACCGCAGCGCGGTCGGCGAGAGCGCGAGCATCTCGCGGCACCATTGGATCGTCGTCGGCTCGAGCTCGGCGAGCGGCACGACGGTGTTGACCAGGCCCATGCGCTGCGCCTCTTCCGCGTGCTGCGCGGCGATCTGCGCGATCCCGAGCGCGCGTTGGGTCGCGGGACCGACC
>CAZDGY010000204.1:0-9041 GCA_964504685.1 uncultured Kofleriaceae bacterium
CGACGATCGGCGCCATCATGAAGCCGTGGCCGACAAAGCCACACGCGAGGAAGAAATCGGGATGCCCTTCGGCCGCGCCGACGATCGGGTTGCCGTCGGGAGACTGATCGTAGGGGCCCGCCCATTGTCGCAAGATCTTGATGTCGCCGAGGATCGGCATCAACCGGACGAGCCGGCGCGCGTACGTCGTGAGGAACTCGAGCGTCGAGCCCATCGCGTAGGTCGACGCGTGGCCGGGAATCGTCACGCCACCGACGATCTCGCCGCGCATCGATTGGCTGCAATACAAGCCGCTCGACAGCTCCGACACCATCGGGCGCAGGAACGGCTTGAGCGGCTCCGACGAGCAAATCTCGTGACGGATCGGGTAGGTCGGCACGTCGACGCCGATCATCTTCGCGAGCGCTGGCGACCACGCACCGGTCGCGTTGATCACGCGGCGAGCGCGCACCGTGCCGCGCGGCGTGTGGACCTGATAGCCGCCGCCGCTCATCGGATCGAGCCCGGTCACCGCGGTCTGCGTGAAGATCCGCACGCCGTACGAGGCGGCTTGCCGCGCGTAGCCCCACAAGAACGGCCACGGAAACAAGATGCCGTCGCTGCTGTTGTAGGCCGCGCCGACGATGCCGGTGAGATCGAGCTCCGGCACGATCTCGCGCGCCCGCTCTGGCTCGAGCATCTTGGTGTCGACGCCGAACCTGTTCTGCACCGTGCAATTGCGCTCGAGCCGCGCGAGCTCTTTCGCCGAGCGCGCGAGGAACAAGTAGCCGCCTTGGCGAAACCACACGTTGACGCCGAGCTCGACCGCGAACCGGCGACACAGGTCGACCGACTCTTGCATCAACCGGATGTTGATCTCGGTCGACCATTGTTGGCGCACGCCGCCGCCGTTGCGCCCCGACGCGCCCTCGGCGAGATAGCCGCGCTCGAGCACGACCACGTCGTAGAGTCCGCGCTTCGCGAGGTGATACGCGATCGATAGCCCGATCACGCCGCCGCCGACGATCGCGATCTCGGCGCGCTCGGGGACCTGACCGGTCGATTCGACCGTCGGCGGCAAGCGGATCTCGCCGGAGACATCGGCCTTCGCCGGATCCTCCCCTTCGTCGAGGTCGAGCTCGGAGTCGCGTTTCTCGCGCGTCACTCGTCACCTCGATCTACCTGCGTACCGCCTTCGGCGGCGCTACGCGTCGGGCGTTCGCCCTCCTTGTCGTCGTCGAAGCGATGCGCATCGGGCGCGCGTGCGAGCAGCTTGATCGGCGTGGGCGCGAGCGGTGGTCGCTAGGTGAACGGCGGAATCTCCTCCGGTCGCTGACCGGTCAGCACCGCGAGCTGAATCGCGACCTGAGCGAGGCACTCCTTGCCCTGACACGGCCCGGTGCCGAACCCGGTGTAGCGCTTGACCTCTTCGATGTCGCGATAGCCGCGCGTCACCGAGTGCTCGAGGTCGGCGAGTGTCATGTCTTCGCAGCGACACAAGATGATCTTACGGGCCACTCGTGCCCCCGAGGTTCTGCACCACGTGTTCGCCGACCGCAGTGCCGTGAGCTCCTGCGCGCGCCGGCCCGACGTAGCCGGTGACGTCGCCACACGCCCACACGTTCGCGGTCGAGGTCCGGCCGTCGCCGTCGATCACGACGCGAAATCCGCCGGCGCTCGGATCGAGCACGACCTTGCACCCGTGCTGGCGAGGGCCTTCGCTCGCGGGCGCAGGAATCGCGGCCATCGCGAGCACGTCGCAGTCGATCCGGCCGTCCGTCGTGTCGAGGCCGGAGACCCAACCGCGACCGCGCGTTCCGCTCGCCTTCACGAGCGGTACTCGCGCGACCTCGGCGCCGGCATTGACGAGCGCGGTTGCGAGCGCGGTCACGTCGGCGGCGACTTCGGGCACTTCGACGATGCACACGCGATCGCCCGCGAGGATGCCGTGATCGACGAGCAAGCGGCCGACCGCGCGCAGTGCGAGCACGCCCGGGCGATCGTTGTCGGGCAGCGGCAAGTTCGACGCGTAGCCGCCGGTCGCCCAGATCCACGCGCGCGCCTTGACGCGGTACAACCGATCCGGCGCGGCGATCGCGACGACACCGCCGCCGTCCTCGGGGAAATAGCCGATCGCGGTCGCGCGTCCGAGCACCTCGGCGCCGGCGTCGCGCAACAGCGCCACTCGCAGGTCGGCCTCGGATGGACCGGTGCGCGGATCGGCGCGCAAGCTGCCGCCGGGCGCGAGTTGATCGTCGGCGACGAGCGTGCGGAGGCCTGCGCGCGCACACGCGAGCGCGGCGGCGAGCCCGGCCGGGCCCGCTCCGATCACGCAGACGTCGAGATCGCGCTGCTCGACCGCGGGCAACGCGCCGGCCGGTTGGTCCGGCAGCTTGCCGAGCCCCGACAGCTGGCGGACGACCTTGTTCGCCAGCTTGTTGAGCATCGACGACCCAGTCATCAGCGTGTGGTGATCGAGGCCGCGCGAAAACAAGAAGTCGACCGCGCCGAGCAGATCGTGCTCCGCCGACGGAAACCCGTTCTGACCCTCGACCTGCGCACCGGGGGTGCAAGGCGCCTGGCATGCGCGCATGTTCGGCACACCGTCGAGCCGAACCAAGCATCCGCTGCAGTGGCCCTCGAAGCAGAAGAACGTGCGCGGTCGGTGATACTTGAGCGACCGCGACAACACGCGGGCACCGCTCGCGATCGCAGCCGCGGCGAGGCTCTCGCTGGCGAACGCACGAATCGCTTGGTCGGCGATTCGAACCTCCATCCCCTCACCTCGGACTGCATCGCGTGCTGGCAGTCGTCGCGCCACGTACTTTGATATCACGTGTGATCGCCGACCAAAACGAGGCGGTCGCGTTGCTTTCACTTCGTGGCGCGGGTTACCCTTCGGGCTCGAAACGACAGGGGAAACAGTAACTATGGCGACTCCAACTCGGCCGTGTCCGTACTGTGGCGCGGCGGTCCTGATGAACGCACCTGCGTGCGGCACCTGCGGTCGCCCGATGCCGCCATTGGCAGGTGCGCCGCAAGGTAATCCGCAGCCGGCAAAGACGATGTTCGGTTACGCGGCACCGGTGATCCCGCAAGCGGGACGCGCGACGCCCGCAGCCGGCGCTCCGCAAGGTGGCGGTTATCCGCAGCAAGGATTCCAACCGCCGCCGCAGCAGGGCTTCGCGCCTCCGCCGGCAGCGCAAGCTCCGCAACCGCAATACGGTCAACCGCCGCAGCAGCCGCAATACGGTCAGCCGCCGCCGCAGCAACCGTATCAACCGCCGCCGGCGCAGCCGCAGTATCAGCAGCCGCCGCAACAGCCGCAGTATCAGCAGCCGCCGCAACAGCCGCAGTACGGACAGCCGCCGCAGCAACCAGGTTTCGGCCAACAGCCGGGCTATCCGCCGCAACAACAGTACCCGCAGGCGCAGGCACCGCAGCAGCAGTACGGCCAGCAGCCAGGTTATCCGCAGGCGCAACCGGGCTTCGGTCAGCAGCCAGGTTATCCGCAGCAGCAACCGGGCTTCGGTCAACCGCCCGAGCAGCATCACCACGGCATGGCCAACATGGCCGCGCACATTCCGCAATCAGCGCCCGGGACGATCTTCGGCATCCCGGTCGCGCGTCTGCGCGACGCGAGCTTACAGCGCAAGCTGCTGTTCTTCGCCGGCATCGCGCTGGTCGCGTCGATCTTCGTGCCGTACGCGATCAGACCTTCGCTCGACTTTGCGTGGAGCGCGGGCCACGACTCGTTCCGAGAGCTGATCTGGCCGATCGTCGCGGGCGGTGCGTATCTACTGTTGACCGTCGCGCCTCCCGACATGCGCGCGAAGATTCCGCCGATGGTGCTGCACTGGATCCCGTTCGGCGTGTCGTTCAGCGGCGTGATGATCTTCGGCGCCGCGATGGGCGGCGTCTACAACATCGGCGGCACCTACGCGCTCGCATACGAGCTGCTGTGCTTCGGCCTGCTGTCGCGCATCGCGCAGCCGAACGATCAGATCGCGCGCATCATCATCGGCGTCGGCGCCGGGTTCATGATCATCAGCTTCCTTAACATGCTGGGATGGGCGTTCCACTTCTCGGGCGTGCCGGCGTTCCTCGTCGTGTACACGCTGCTGTGGTTCCTCATCGTGCTACTCGGATCGCTGTGCATCCTGTTTGTTATCCCGCCGCAAAAACTGCCGCCCGCACTGCAAGGCATCGACGCGTTCGCGCCGCTCATCACCGCTGCGCTGCTGCTGTGGCTGCCGGTCGGCCCGCTGCTCGTGTTCCTCGCGGCGGTCATCGAAGCGCCGTCGCACATCGTCACCCACGTGCTCGAGCTCGGACACTTGCTGCTGCCGATCCTGGCGTACTTCGGCGTGCTGATGATGGCGTCGCCCGCGGCGTACGAGGAATTCATGCGGATGTTCAGGAAGGGCGGAGCGCCGCCGCCGCAGCAGGGTGGCGGTTACCCGCCGCAACAGGGTGGCGGTTACCCGCCGCAAGGTGGTGGCTACCCGCCGCAAGGTGGAGGTTATCCGCCGCAAGGTGGAGGTTATCCGCCGCAAGGTGGCGGCTACCCGCCGCAGGGTGGTGGTTACCCGCCGCAAGGTGGCGGTGGCTGGCCGCAGTAGTCGCTGCAGCCTGTAACGCGCGAGGGCTCGTCGGAACGACGGGCCTTCTGCATTTTCGGCTACGATGCGCGCATGAAGGAGCGCGGTCTCGAGTTCAAGGTCGGGGTGTTGATCCTGATCTCGAGCGCGATCCTGATCGGCTTCATCTTCGTGCTCGGCAACTTCTCGCTGCGCTCGGGGTTCACGCTCTACGTCGACTACGACTACATCGGCGCGTTGCAGCCCGGCGCCCCGGTCAAGGTTTCGGGCATCAAGGTCGGCAAGGTCCAGGACGTCGAGCTGCTCGGCGGTAAGGAAGATCCGCAGATCCACAAGCGCGTCCAGGTTCGCGTCACCGCGTGGGTCGAAGACCGGGTGCGCGACGCGATCCGCAGCGACGCCGAGTACTACATCAACACCGCCGGCGTGCTCGGCGAGCAGTACCTCGAGATCGTGCCGGGCCACGATTGGGAACATCCAGGGATCAAGCCGGACGACATCATCCACGGCGCACCATGGGTCCACGATCCGCCGCGCACCGACCTCGTGGTCGCGCGGCTGTACGAGGTGCTCGACGGCGTGTCGTCGGTGCTGCACGACGATCGCGACGCGATCAAGCATCTGCTATCGAACAGCGCGAGCGCGGTCGCCGAGATCAACCAGCTGCTCGTCGATCGCCGGCAGCAGATCGGCGACTTGATCGGCGGCGCCGCGGATCTCGCCAAAGAAGCGAAGATCACGCTCAGCAAGGTCAACGCGGGGCTCGGCGATGGCCGACCGATCGCGAGCCTGGTCGCCGATGCCGACGCGACGCTGCGCGCCGCGCAAGGCACGATGACGACGCTCACGCCGTCGGCGCAGGCGCTGATGGCCGATGCGACGCGGGTCACGAACATCATCACCGAGCAGCGCATCGACAAGGCGATCGACGCCGCGGACAAAGCTGCGATGGCCGCGGGCAAAGCAGGCGGATTGATCGACAACGTCAACGGCCTGGTCACCGACTTGCGCGCAGGCAAGGGCACCGCGGGAGCGCTACTCGCGCGCGACGATCTGTATAGCGACTTGCGCGAGCTGATCCGGGATCTCAAGCGCAATCCGTGGAAGTTCTTCTGGAAGGAATGACCGCCTGATCGTCGGCGGAGATCCAAAGATCGCGCGACGGGTCGGCGCGGTCGCGTTAGCGCTCATCGCATCGGCGATCGGGTTCTTCGTGTTCGTCTACGGCCACATCGAGTGGGGCTCGCACGTTCGCATTCGCGTGTACCTCCACGTCACCGGCGGTCTGCACGAAGGCGCGCCGTTCGTGGTCGCCGGGCAGTCGGTCGGTCGGATCGAGACGATCGCGCTGGTCCCGAAGGGCGCGCCCGGCCCACTCGCGGGCGACCAAGGCGTCGTCGCGATCGTCGCGCTCGATGCGAAGCTCGCGCCGCATCTACAGAAGGACGGCGACATCTTTGTCGCTTCTCGTGGCGCGCTATCAGACAAGTACCTCGAGCTCGGGCCCGCGCCTGGCCCTGGTCCGGGGTTCGCCGAGGGCGACGAGCTGCTCGGCCGCGATCCGCCGACTCTCGATCGCGTGATCCAGCGAACCTGGGACAACTTGCAGAACCTCGCGGCGTTTACCGACGAGGTTCGCCCCGAGCTCGACGCGCTCCGCGCGCAGGTGACGGTGTTGCGCACCCGCCTCGATCCGAACGCGCCCGATCCGCTGCCGGGCATCGCCCAGCTCGCGCCGCTCGCGCTCGACGCGCTGGCGATCGCCGACGAGATCCAACAGCTGCGCGACGTCGGGCTCGGCGGTGAGGCAGGCCGGGCGAAGCTCGCCGCGACGATCGCGCTCGGTCGCACCGTGTTGGACGCGGGGCGTGCGAACGTCGGCCGGCTCAGCACGTCGCTCACCGCGTTGCGGGCGAGTGTCGATGCGCTCGGTGCGCGGCTCGGCACCAAAGGCGATCAAGCGATCGCGAGTCTCGAAGCTGCGGTCGATCGAACGCGCGAAGCGATCGACAAGCTCGATCCGCTGCTCGCTCAGATCGACGCGCTCAACGCCGCGATCGCGCGGGGCGATGGCTCGATCGGCAAGCTGATGAAGGATCCCGAGTTTCCCGAAGACGCGAAGGAGCTCGGCAAGATCCTGAAGCGCCAGCCGTGGCGGATCGTCGGTCACCCGGCGAACTAGGGCGCGTCGCAGTCGACCAGCTCCAAGCCGCGCGTACACAGCGCGAGGCGCTTGCGCAGCGCCGGGTTGTAATCCCAGAGCACCTGTTTGCTATCGTCGACCGCGTGATGGTTTGCGTAGCCGGCTCGGACCAACGTCAGCGCGACTCCGACCAGCGCGCCGGTCCAGGTCAGGCCCATGGCGGCGGCGCGATCGCGCCCGTGAGGCATCGTCTCGTATTCAGCCACCTCGGCCGTCGCCGAGAACGCGACCACACCGACTGCGACGCGTTGCCACCGCGTCGCGGTTTCATCGTGCGCGCGCCAACGCTGGATCGCGCGCGCCGGCGGCGAATCGGTGGCTAGCTCGGCGAGGCTGTCGGGATCCGCAGCGCGGTCATCGCCGAGCCAGCCGTGCGGGGCGCCGTGGCGGCTGTACTTGACGTCCGCCTTGATGTGGTTCAACCGATAGGCGACGAGCCGATCTTCGAGTGGCGCGCTAGCCGCGGGCAGGGCCATCCGCCCCGACGATGCGCAACCGAGCGCGAACATCGATAGCCAACGCGCGGTCATCGCGCGTTCTCGCAGTCGACCCGCGCACGCTTCACTCGATCAATCTAGAGCGCCGGCGCAAGTGCGATCGTTATGACCTCGTTAGAACCCTGGCGTCTCCATCGGACCGCTCGACTGCCCTTGGATGAACTGCTGGACGATCGGATCCGGCGATGCGCGCAACTCCGCGGGCGTCGCCACGACGTGAACGACGCCCTGATAGAGAAACGCAACGCGATCGGCCGTGCTGAAGATCGATGCCGGATCGTGCGAGACGACCACCGCGGTAACCCCGAGCTTGCCGGCGAGCTCGCGGATCAACCGATCGATCCGCCGCGCGCTCACCGGATCGAGGCCGGTCGTCGGCTCGTCGAACAACACGACTTCTGGATCTAACGCCAGCGTGCGCGCGATCGCTGCGCGTTTGCGCATGCCGTCGGATAGCTCGGCCGGGTAGCGGTCCGCGTAGTCCTGCATGTAGACCTGTGCGAGTCGGGCACGCGCATCCTCGAGCGCAGCGCGTTCGCCGAGCGACTTGTGCTTGCGCAGCGGCAGCGCGACATTCTCGGCCAGCGTCATCGAGTCGAACAGCGTCGAGCTCTGGAACACCATGCCGATTCGTCTGCGCAATGGGCCGAGTGCGGACTCGCCGAGCTGATCGACCCGCGCGCCGTCGAACCAGATCTCGCCGGCGTCGACCCGCAGTAGGCCGATCAGATGTTTGATCGTCACCGACTTGCCGACCCCCGACGTGCCGATGATGAACAACACCTCGCCTTTGGTGACCGCGAGGTTCATGCCGCGCAGCACCGGCTTGCCGGCGAACGCTTTGCGCACGTCCTTGAACTCGATGTACGCGCTCATAGGTCACCGCCGGTGACGAACAGCGCCGCCGCCGAGATCACGAAGTCGAGCGCGATCACCGCGAACGAGCTGCCGATCACCGCCGCGGTGGTTGCCCAGCCGACACCTTCCGAGCTGCCGCGCGCGCGCAACCCGCAGAACCCGGCGACGATCGGGATCGCGGCGCCGAACGCGGCGGCTTTGATCGTCATCATGATCAGGTGGCGCGGTCGAACCTGCGCGATATCGAAGTAGACGTGCGGGTTGACGCCAAACGAGTACTGCGCGGTTAGACCGCCGGCGGCGTACATCACGCCCGAGCCGACCACGGTCAGCATCACGGTCATCACGAGCGACGCAAGGAATCGCGGCACGATCAAGTAGTCGATCGGCAACACGCCGCTCATCCGCAGCGCGTCGATCTGCTCGGTCACCTTCATCGAGCCGATTTCCGCGGCGATCCCGGCGCCGACTCGAGTCGCGAGCATGAGCCCGGCGAGCGTCGGGCCGAAGTCGGAAACGATCAGCCGCAGGAATTGCGGCCCGACCTGGGAGTACTCGCCGGTGACGCGGGACAGTTGGAGACACGCCTCGTAGGTCATCACCATGCCGATGAACCCGAGCGTGACGATGATGAAGAACAGCGACCGATTGCCGATCGAGTACATCTGACGCACGAGCTCGCCGCGCGGCGAACCGGTCGTTCGCCGGAGGTTGCGGTAGATCCCGGCGATCGTGCTGACGTAGACCATCCACAGCTCGCGGATCGCGCGGCCGGCAGCGACGACGTTGCCGCCGAGTTGCGTGATCCGTCTATGGGCCCAGGAGCTCATCCGGTGGTGTAGGTGAGGAAGAAGTCGAGCAGCATGATCGACACCGCGGCAGCGACGACCGCAGCGTTGACCG
>CAZDGY010000205.1:0-8993 GCA_964504685.1 uncultured Kofleriaceae bacterium
CGCGCCGCCGAGCGCGCCGGCGACGCCGAACGCGAGCGCGACCCAGCGCGCCCACAGTTGCCGGAACAGCAGGCCGATCGAGGTGGTCAGCGCCGCCGCCGCCAGGAATGCCGCGTAACCGCGGCTCGGCATCGCATCCCACACGAACGGCCAATGTTCGGCCGCGCGCAGCCCTGCGAACGCGGCGTTGCCCGCGAGCATCGCGGCCACGATCGCGAGCCGGAGCCGAACCCGCGGTGCATTGCCGACGAAAGCCGCCGCGACTGTCCCACCCAGGGCCAGTCCGGTCGCGATCATCATCGCGGGTGTCATGTCGGCCCAGTGGCCGGTCCACGTGTAGAACAGCCAGGCGATAGCGCCAGCTCCGACGATCGCCTGCGGGATGACCGGTCGCGACATATGTAGAGTGTAACGCACCGCGGAGCGAGACGGCCTGACGACTTCGCGGCGGCGCCCAGATGATAAGCTGTGCTGGGTGTCGGACGCGGAACGCCAAGCCAATCGGCTGCAGGCCCTCGCCGAATCGGGGCAGATGTTCGCCGAGGCGAGCACCGATCTCGCGCGGTTGTTACAGATCGTCGCGCGCCGGTTCTCCGACCTCGTCGGCGAAGCCGCGAACATCCGGTTGATCGAAGGCGATCAACTCGTCCCGGTCGCGAGCTATCACCCGGATCCGCAGACCGAACGCTACTTGCGCGAATACCACGACACCACGCCGCTCCGGCTCGGCGAAGGCATCTCGGGCGAAGTGCTGGCGACCGGGGAGCCGTACTTCGTGCCGCAGGTCGATTTCGATCAGTTCAAACAGCAAGTCGCGCCGAGCTTCGTGCCGATCTTCGAGGCGATCGGGATCACCAGCATGATCGTCGTGCGCCTGCGCGCGCGCGGCATCAACCTCGGCTACCTGTCCTTGTTCAGGACCAGCAGCACACGCGCGCCGTACACCCGCGATGATCTGCACTTGGTCCACGACCTCGCGGATCGCGCCGCGCTCGCGATCGACACGAGCCGGTTGCTCGCCGATCTCGAGCGTCGCGTCGCCGAACGCACCCAAGCACTCGAGAATGCGAATCGCGAGCTCGAAGCGTTCGCGTTCTCGGTGTCACACGACCTGCGTTCTCCGCTGCGCTCGATCGCCGCGTTCTCGCAGATCCTCGAAGAAGATCACGCGCCCGCGCTCGCCGACGATGCGCGCAAGATGCTCGACGCGATCCGGCGCAACGCTCATCAGATGAGCCACTTGATCGAGGATCTGCTGCGGTTGTCGCGGCTCGGCCACCGCGCGATCCAGCCGGTCTCCGAAATCGACATGCGAGATGTCGTCGAGACCGTGCTCACCGGCATCCGCACCGCGAACCCCGAGCTCGCGATCGAGCTTCGGCTCGGCGAGCTCCCTCCTGCGATCGCCAACGTCGAGCTGCTGCGCCAGGTATGGACGAACTTGCTCGACAATGCGGTGAAGTACTCGCGCCGGCGTCCGGTCGCGATCATCGAGGTCGCCGGACAACGCGAAGCCGGCGAGCTGCGCTACACCGTGACCGATCACGGCGCGGGCTTCGATCCACAGCAAGCGGACAAGCTGTTCGGCGTGTTCCAGCGGTTGCACAGCGACAGCGACTTCGAAGGCACCGGCGTCGGGCTGGCACTCGTTCAAAGGATCGTGACTCGCCACGGCGGTCGCGTGTGGGCCGAGGGTCGGCTCGGGCAAGGCGCGACGTTCGGCTTCGGGCTGCCGGAGCGCGGACCTGCTCGAGTCACAACAGGCTGAGCTGGCGGTCGCCGCCCGGCCACGCGGGGAGCTCGCCCACAGCCGCGGATTGCTCGCGCACCATCGCGTGGAATGCATAGGCATTCTCGGGGGCAAACGTGTCGTCGGGGGCGTGCATGAAAAAGTACGGACGCTTGCCCGCCGCGATCCAGCTCGCGATCTGTGCGGCCCACGGCGCGACGAACGTCACGCTCTCGGCGAACACTTCGTGGGGCACGCAACGCACGATCGGCTGCTGCGCGGTCGACGCGACGAGCACCGGTAAGTCCGGCTTCTTCGCGCGGACCTCGGCGAGCGCGAGGCTGTGGCCGGCGTGGAGCCCGCGTGCGTCCATCGTCACGAGATCGATGCCGCGCTCCTCGAGCATGGTGAGCGCCGCGCGCCGGCTTGGACCCTCTTCGAAGAACGCATCGTGGCGAAGCTCGACCGCGTACTGAAATCCGCGCGGCAACGCGTCGAGAAATGTGGCGAGCCGTCGCACGAGCGGCGGATCGAACCGCGGCGGTAGCTGGAGAAACAGCGTGCCGATCTTCTCGCCGAGCGGCGCGATGCGCTCGATGAACCGGCCGGCATCACCGGAGGCGTCGACGAGCAGTTTGTCGTGGCTAACCTCGCGCGGGAACTTGAAGCAGAACCGGAAGTCGGCCGGGACCTGATCGCCCCAGCGCCGAACGGTGTCGACCGACGGCAACGCGTAGAACGTGGTGTTGCCCTCGACCGTGTTGAATACGCGCGCGTAGTGCTCGAGGAACTCGGTCGGTCGCGTCGCGGTCGGGAACAGCCTGCCGACCCAGTTCTTGTCGGCCCAGCCGGGACAGCCGAGGTAGTAGCCGCGCGGCCCGGTCACTGCCAGTGCCACGGCTCGTAGGTCGCGACCAACCACGGTTGCGAGTCGACCGTCGCGACGACATAGAGCGGATCGCCCGCGAGCTCGCCGACGCGAAAGCTCGCGCCGTTGCGCGGTGCATCGAGCGGGATCGCGACCGGAGCGTCGTCGCGGTAGTACGCCAGCGTCGCGGCGCTCGCATCGAGCCCGACCGGTGCGAGCGTTAGCGCGCCGTCGTCGAGCTTGCCGAGCAACGTGCGAAACGTACCGTCGTCGCGAACCTCGCCGAGCGTCGCGATGACGTGCATGTCGAAGTGAGCGGGCGCGGGATACGCCGGGGATTCGAAGATCGCGAGCTCGGAGCGCACCGCGTGAATGCCGAGCTTCGGATAACGCCGCTGCGCTTGCGCGAGCAACGCGGTGAGCCGCTTCTTGAGCTCGACCGGGTTGCGCACGGTGAACATCCCGCGATTCGCATGATCGAACCAGCGCTGCACGCCGACCTCGATCGCTTGATCGGCGGTCACCGCGAAGTGATCGGCTGCGACCGCATACGGCAAGTGCTCGTCGTAGGGCGCGCGCGCACGCACGGTCGCGAACATCGGGAAGCCCGAGAACGGATACGTGTTGAGTGTCTGATCGAGGGCCGGCACGAACGCGGTAACCGCGTCGTAGACCACGAACCCGATCACGAAGATCCGCACGTTGCGCGGCGGTTTCCACCCGGTCGGCACCTCCGCCGGCGTGACGAGCGCCGGACGCAGCCAGCCGATCAGCCGGTCCCAGTCGACGAACACCGCGTACAGCGGCAGCCAGTGCAGGTTCCACAGATCGACGACGAGGCCGAGCGCGATCGTCTCGATCGCGAAGAACCCGCCACAGGCGGCGCGCAGCCACGGTCGGCGCACGACAAAGCACGCGACGAGCGGCAGCATCTGCGATACGAGGTTCAAGCACGCGACGGTGCGATAGCGCCACGGATCGTCGATGATCCAATTCGCGAGCGCCGGCCGCGGCAGGTCGGCGAGATCGAACGCGACGAGCAAGTGGTTGCGCAGCGAATCCGATAGCGCCCAGCGCAGCGTGAAGTGACCGTGCGCGAGCTTGTGAAACGCGGCGCCCGCGAACATCAACGCGACCGCGAGCTGCACGAGCCGGAGCGACCACTGATAGCCGCGCGCGACGTCGATCTCCGGCAACCCGCGAACGCGGCGGATCAGCGCATCGACCGAGAGCACGTCGCCGCTGCGAGCTCCGAGGAACGCGAACTGCGCGATGAACACGACGTTGTATTGATGCGACCAGGTCTTCGTCGATGCGTAAGACAGCGCCGCGACCGCGACTGCCGATACAAAGCTGATCGCGGTCGACGTCCGCGAGCGGAAGCCGAAGCACATGCACGCGGTCGATCCCCACGCGACGACGCGTAGCAGCGTGACCACCATCTCGCCCGGCGCCCAGTGACCGAACAGCATCCAGATCCCGACCGGGCGATACAGCGTGTGCGCGCCCGGGACGTCGCCGGTCGACAGCGGACGGCCGAGCTTTGCGAGCGACAGCAGCACCGCGAGCGCGATCGCGATCCGCACGATCGCCGCGGCGTAGCGACCACCGTCGGCGAACCAATAGCGCTGCCAGCGCGTCACGCGAGGCACGTTACCTCGGGTGGGCGGTGTCGCACACGTGGCTGGACGCCTCGTGAACCAGATCATGGAGTCTGGCGCCGCGGCCAGCTACGATCGCAGCGGTGACAGCAAGACTACGCACTTGCCTCGCGATCGTACTCGCGGGCTGCGGCGGCAAGAGCGACAACGCGACGGACGCCACGGGTGGCCACGATGGCGCCGGCGGTGACTCGCCAGGCGTGCCGACGGATATCTCGGTGACCGTCACGAATCACCCGAACGACGCGGCCATGTTCGGCTATGTCGCGGCTTACGCCGATGGCGACGGTGCTTGGCAGCTCGCGCCGACGCCGAACGGCGACATCTATACGTTTGCGATCACCTCGTCGACCTACCGGTTCGCGTACACCTGCGATGCGCCGCTCGCCAGCGGGTCCGACTCGCGCATCGTCACGCTCGCCCACTTCGCGACCGCCGCGCGCCCGAGCCTAACGCTCGCGCTGCCGAATCGCTGCACCGATCGGTTGGCGGCAACGGTCCAGCTCAGCGGCACGATCTCGAACCAACCTGGCGCCGGGTCGCTCGAAGTGTTGTGGGGCGATCGCAGCCTGACGGTCGGGTCGAACGGCAAGTACAGCGCGATGGTCCAGCCCGCGACGCGTGATCTATTCGTCGCGCATATCGTCGCGGTGACCGGCGCGGTCGATCCGACGATCGACTTCATCGCGAGCGCGCGCGCCGTCACCGTGAGCGATGCGACGGTGCAGAACATCGACTTCTCGACTGCACAGCCGCTCGCCACCTTCGCGGTCACCGCGAACGGCAGTGTCGGCAAGGTCTCGACCGAGACCGATCTCGCAACCGCGAACGGCACGAACGCCGCGCTCGTCCAATCGGGGATGGCACCGCTGTCGACCGGGTCGCTACCCGCAGCCGAGATGCAATCCGACGATGTCTACAACCAGATCGTGACCGAGACCAGCAGCGGTCAGGCCATGATCACTTCGAACGCGACCGCGATGCCGGGCGCGATCACATACTCTGCGCCGCCCCCGCTCGGTGGCGCGCTAGCGTCGGTCACCGCGACGATGCCCTACCCGATCATCTCGACCTCGTGGGGCTCGTACGCGAACGCGATCGGCTACACCTGGACCGCGGCGCAAATGCTGAGCGGGGCCGCGTGCGGCAACAACGAAGCCGCTTGCTCGATCACGTGGACGTCGCTAGACGGCGTGACCGCGAGCGCGGGCATGTACGAGATGCCGGACCTGTCCGCGCTCCCCGGCTGGACGTCGGCGTTCGAGCTCGCCCCGGGCACGCTCGTCACTGGAACGGTGCAGGCCATCACCTCGAGCGCGGGTGCGACCGATTATCCCCCTGGCAACCCGGTGGTCGGCACGCAGCGCACGTTTGCCCGCTCGGCGTGGTCCGTCACGCCGTAGCGCCACGTGGTAGACCAACGGCGTGGCCAAGGATCGCGCTGCGCCGTTCTCGCGCAAGCACCGCCGGTACTGGATCCCGGTCACCGGAGGCATGATCTTGATCGGCCTCATCAACGTCACGATCGGCCTGTGCTCGTACGAACCGGCGCCGGACAAGCACGTGCGCATGCAGATCGGCACCCCGCCGGTTCGCCCGACGATCGATGCAGCCGGTTCGATCGGAGTCGGCGAGCTTCCGGCCGCCGTGATGCGCTCGTTCGCCGCGAAGTATCCGCAGACCATCCCGGCGAAGGTCGAGCAAGCCGGCGAGCAGTACGTGATCACGTTCCCGCCGGGCAAGGCTCGCATTCGCGCGACGTTCAGCGCCGACGGTGCGTTCGTGTCCGACGAATAGTCAGCGGAATCGCAGAACGAACGGCAAGCGCTCCTGCGCGCCTTCCGGCGCGAGCAGCACCGACGCGGGCACGCTGCGCAGCAACTCGCGCATCGCCGGGATCGCGAGCGGCGATGCGTCGGCCTGCTCGATACCGAACAGCGACTTCAAGACCCCGAGCAGATTCGGCGGCGGGCGCGGCAGATCGATCGTCTCGATCTGGGTCGCGGCGGACAGGTGTGCCGCTTTCTTCGCTTCCGCGATCGCGTCGCCGAGGCCGCCGAGCTGGTCGACGAGGTGCAGCCCGAGCGCCTGCGCGCCGGTGTAGACGTGGCCGCGCCCGACCTTGTCGACGTCGTCCTTCGACATCCGGCGACCTTCCGCGACCGCGCCGACGAACCGACCGTACATGTAGCGCAGCTCGTCGAGCATCACCGCGCGCTCTTCATCGGTGTACGGCCGGAAGTTGCTCTCGATATCGGCGCGCTTGCCACGCGTGTACGTCGTCGCCGTGACCCCGACCTTCTTGAGCAGCCCGCTGACGTCGAACTTGCCGTGGTAGATGCCGATCGAGCCGGTGATCGTCATCGGCTCGGCGAAGATCGTGTCGCAACCCGCCGCGACGAAGTAACCGCCCGACGCCGCGTAGTCGCCCATCGAGCAGATGATCGGCTTGACCTTGCGGGTCGCGAACACCTCGCGCGAGATCAGCTCGGATGCGAGCGCGCTGCCGCCGGGAGAGTTGATGCGCAGCACGATCGCGCCGATCCGCGGGTTCGCGCGCGCGAGCTCGATCGCGGCGATGATCGATTCGCCGCCCGAGACCGGGTCGCCGATCAGCGGCAGCGCCTGGGACTTGCCGTCGGTGATGTCGCCGTCGATATAGATCACCGCGACGCCCGGGCGCTGCCAGCGATCGGCGCGAGCGAGCGTCGGACTATCGACCGGGTAGACCTGGTGGAGCTCGCCCGCGATCAGCTCCGAGATCTTGTCGGGTGCGCCGACGGCGTCGACGAGCTCTGGCTTCGACGCGAGATCGCCGGCGGTGTACGGCCCGTTGTCGACGAGCGCCTGTAGTCGAGCGTGGTCGAGCTTGCGACTGTCGGCGACCTCGGTCAGCCAGCGATCCCAGAGCGAGTCGACCACCTCGTCGTGCATCTTCGCCGCGACTTCGGTCGGTCCGGACTCGGTGTACATCTCCGGCGCGCTCTTGAATTCGGCAACCTTCTCGAACTGCGGCACGATGCCGAACAGGTCGAACGCGCCGCGGAAATAGAACGCCGTGCCGGCGAGCCCGACGAGATGCAGCTCGCCCGCGGGATCGACGTAGATCTTGTCGGCGGCGCTCGCGATGAAGTAGTCACGGGTGGTCGCCGCGCCGAGGTACGCGAATACCTTCTTGCCGCCGCGGCGCAGCGCGAGCAACTCGCCCCGCAGCTCCTCGAGCGTTGCGAGCCCGCCCTCGACGGCGCTGAACGTGACGACCACCGCCTTCGCGCTCTTGTCGCGGCCGATCGCGCGAAACCGATCGACGAGCTCGGACAGCTGACGCGTGGCGATCTCGCCGGACAGCTCGACTCGCTCGATGTGATCGTCGGGCGCGATCACCGACGCCGGCCCGAGCTCGGACACCCGGGCGATCACGGTGCCGCCGAGCGGATTGCGCGCGCCGGTATCGCTGCGCAGGCCGGTCGCTAAAGCGGTGATGCCGAGCTTGCCAAACGACAGCTCGACGCCGAGCGTCGCGCGAATGTCGCGACCGTCTTGTTCGATCGTGCCGGTCGGCTGATCGATGTAGGCGTAGAGCTGCCTGGTCTCGACCTCGGCATGGACATAGACGCCGCGAGCTGCGCGGGCCGAAGCGCGGAACCAACCGTCGACGTCGCCGCGGGTCTCGCCGACCCGACCGCCGATCGCGAGCTCGAGCGCGTCGGACTCGAGTGGACGGAACGAGGCTTCGAGCTCGTAGCGGCGCTGAACCGGCGCGCCGCCGATATCGCGGGTCGCGAGGTCGCGCAACGCGGCGCCAAGCGCGAGGTAGTTGCCGAATCGCCGCGCGACACCGAGGTCGAACGCGTTGACTCCGTCGGTCGCGCCGCCGCCGATGAAGTGATGCCACGCGATGCCGAAGCCGATGTCCCACGGCAACATCTGGGCGGTCGTCGTCGTCAACCGGAACGGCGTGCCCGGATCGGGCACCAGATCGGTGCGCGGCGGACGTAGCCACTCGGCGGCGATCCCGATGCCGAGCCGGCGAAAGTAGCGGCCGCCGACGGCATAGCCGACGAACGCGCCGAATCCAGGACCGGCGCTGGTCGCGACGCTCGAGTCCTCGAAGTCGGCGACGAACGACGCTTCGAGCCCGTGCAGGAACACGAGACCGCCGGGATTTTCGGTCACCGTGCGCGCATCGAGCTCGCCGGCGAGCGGGGTCGTTGGCATCGCGACACCGTCGGTCGGCTCGGCGGCATAGCGCCGATCAGCGGTTTGCGCGTGTGCGGTGGCGACCGTTGCGGTCAGCGTCGCGAGAACTGCGAAACGCACCGGGGCACCGTAACATCACCTGGACCACGCAGCGGCCGGGCACTCGGGATTATAATGGCAGGCGTGCCGAACCCGACGCTGCTCGAGCGCCATCCGCTGTTGGTCAACCTCGCACCCGAGCAGATCGTTCGGCTGTCGCGCGCGGGGGAGATCGAGAGCTACAACGCGGGCGAGCCGATCGTCGTCGAAGGCAGCCTCGGCGATGCGCTGTTCTTGATCCTGTCGGGACAAGTCGCGGTCCATCGCGGCGCCCAGACGTTCGCGACGTTGTCGAGCGGCGAGTTCTTCGGTGAGATGTCGCTGGTCGAGCCATCGCCCCGATAGGCGCCCGTGACGTCGATGGCTCGACCAGCGAAGATCGGAAGAGCACACGTCTGAACTCCAGTCACAGTGAAGCATAGGGTATGCCGTCTTC
>CAZDGY010000206.1:0-8972 GCA_964504685.1 uncultured Kofleriaceae bacterium
CGAAAGAAGTCGAGACCAGCGTCGCGCGGATCGCGCAAAAGGCGCGCGCCGCGGGCATCCACTTGATCCTCGCGACGCAACGCCCGTCGGTCGACGTGATCACCGGCCTCATCAAGGCGAACTTTCCGTCGCGCATCGCGTTCTCGGTCGCATCGAAGATCGACTCGCGCACGATCCTCGACCAGAACGGCGCCGAAGCGCTGCTCGGGGCCGGCGACATGCTGTTCTCCGACCGCGGCGCGGCACCGCAGCGCTTGCACGGCTGTTACGTCGACGAAGCCGAGATCCATCGCGTCGTCGAGTTCCTCAAGACGCAAGGTCGCCCGGTCTACAACCTCGACATCGTCAAGCCGCGCGACGAAGACAGCGAAGACGGCCAGATGAACATGCCGGCCGGCAAGAGCGATGACGATATGTACGACAAAGCGGTCTACATCGTGACGACGACGCGCAACGCGTCGATCTCGTGGGTCCAGCGTCAGCTCCGCATCGGGTACAACCGCGCCGCTCGGCTCGTCGAGGAGATGGAGAAGCAAGGCGTCGTCAGCGGACCGGACCATACGAACAAGCGCGAAGTGCTCGTCGCGGCGGCTTAGGTCAGGCGACTCGAGTCGCCGGCGCGTTGCGACTTGCAACGCGGACACTCAGCCCGGCCCACGCGATCACAGGGTTGCGGAGGCACGAACCGTGCAGATCGCGCCGGCATGAAGTCCTTGTTGTGTGTCGTCGCGCTCGCCGGTTGCGCCGTCGACCCCACCCCGACCGCCGATCGCGCCGAGCTCGACACCAGCGGCTCCGGCGGCATCCCGGTCTACGCCTGGCTGAACGCCGGCACCCAGACGCCGGCCACGCTCGAGCCGGTGGACGCGAACTACGACGCCGACTACTGCGAGCTCTACGTCGACTCGATCGCAGACGAGGGGTTCTCGAGCGCGGGCGCGACGCTGCGCTGGCTCGATGTGACGATCCAGATCAACTCCGAGCACCCGGGTACGCTCGGCCAAGTCGGCATGTACACCGCGACTACCGACGGCAGCCAAGAGATCACGATCGGGCAGCTGTCGAGCAACGGCCTCCTCGACTACTTCGAGACCGGTTTCACCTACGTGCAGAGCTCGCAGCACCACGCCGTGACGCCGCTCGATTACGCGTTCTTCGTCGATGTCACCCGCGACGATGGCACGCGCGTGCGGCTGTGGCAGAGCAATGGCGGCGCGAACTTCGCGAACGCCGACGTGTTCGCGCTTCCGCCGTGGCGCGAGACCCAAGGTGGCACCGACCTCGCCTACGCGAACGACGGCTCGCCGATCTACGCGCAGAAGTGGGCCTGCAAGTAGCGGCCGATTACATCGCGAATGCGGGAGCGTGCGTTAGCGCGCGGCGTAGTGAGCGGCGACGCGCGACGCATCGAGTGGATGCCCGTAGAACGCGACCTCGTCGAGCACGCCCGAGAACTTGTAGAACACGTCCGGAGAGATGTCGCCAAACAACACGGTGCCGCTCGCCGTAGGAATCGATGGCATGAAGTCGGTTTGCATTGCGACCGCGCCGTTGATGTAGAGCGCTTGCTGCGTGCCATCGACCGTGATCACGATGTGCTCGAACACGCCGACCGCGGGAGGATCGGTTGACAGATAGTCGAGGTCTTGGCTGGTGTCGAACTGCTCGAACCACAGAACGGGCTCGTAGAACGCGAGTTGATATCCCGGAGTGCCGTCGGCCGCACCGCGACGGCTGACGAGCCGGCGCACCGCCATATCGACAACGTCCGGCGCGGCCCACACCTCGATCGAGAACGAAGGCACGCCTTCGAACGGGAACGCATCGCCGATCTCGATGTTGCAGGCCGAGCCGTCGAACTGCACCGCGGCATTGCCCGCGATCGCGCCCGCCACGCCGAGCTTGCACGCCGGATCGTAGATGCCGGGGTGCGCACCGACCTCGTCGCGGGCAATAGTCCCGGTCGTTTCGTCGAGCCGCCAATAGCCGATCGGGTCGTCGGCGAGCACGGCGGTCGAGTATGGATCGGTCGCGACCGCATCGACCAACGCGGTGCTGCCGTCTGCGCTAACGAAGCCAACGCGCCCGCAGGCAACGAGGATCAACAGCAAGACGACGCGCACGCCGTTCGAGTATACGCTTGCGGCTTGCGGGCCACCTGGCTCACGGACATCCACCTGAACTTCATGCGGCCGCTCGCGCTGCAGGCGTTCTACGACCGCGTGAAGCAGGAGCAACCCGACGTCTTGCTCGTCACGGGTGACATCGGCGAGGCCGACACCGTGATGCGCTACACCGACGAGCTCGCGGCGATCGCGCCGCTGTACTTCGTGCTCGGCAACCACGACTACTACCGCTCGAGCATCGCGGCAGTGCGCGGCCAGATGGAGCGCCGCACCGGGCGCGCGAAGTGGTTGCCCGCGATCGAGCCGGTCCGGCTCGGCGAGCGGGTCGTGTTGCTCGGCGTCGACGGCTGGGGGGACGCGCGATGCGGCGATCTCGCGTCGACCGTACAGCTCTCCGACTGGCAAGTGATCGACGACTTCAAGCGACTGCAGGGCGATCGCAAGCGTCGGATCGAGCTGTTGCAGCGACTCGGCAGCAACGAAGCTCGCGCGCTACGCGATCGGTTATCGCGCGCTCCTGAAAGCGCGCAGCTACTCGTGCTCACGCACGTACCGCCATTTCCGGAGGCGTGCGTGTACGACGATCAGCCGTCCGACGCGAATTGGCTGCCGTGGTTCACGTGCATCGCGACCGGCGAAGTGCTCGTCGAGTACGCGCGCGCTCATCCGCAGACCCGGGTCACGGTGTTGTGCGGTCACTCGCACGGGCTCGGCGTGTTCCAGCCGGAGCCGAACCTCGAAGTCCGCACCGGTGGCTGGCCGGCCGGTGTCGAGGGCTACGGCAACCCGGTCGTCCAGCTAACCCTGGCGCTGTGAAATGGTGACGCTGTCGCTTTTGTCAACTTGCGCCCGAACGCACCTACGCCAAGTTCAATGAGCGCGCGGTGTTTCGTGGGGACGGTGTTTCGTGGGGACGGTGTCGCTTTTGTCAACTTGCGGTGTTCGCGACTACCGACTCGCGTCGTCATCGGCAACAGGCCGCGGCATGACTTTGCCCGCGCGCCCGCGCAAGCGAAACAAGCATTGCCGGGCCCGCGTGATCGATTCGCTCGCCGTCTCGTCGCCCTGGACGTCGTGCATCGGCCGGGTCTCGAGCCGATCGATCGCGACGCCCATCGAGTCGACGCACGCCAGCGTCCGGCACGCGCACGCGCGGCCGTGGAGCTCGGCGGTGATCCTTTGCCAGTCCGCCAGATCGAACCGCAGCGCGGCATCGAGCGGCGGATCTGCCGAGTCGGACTCGGGATCGAATTTCCAGGTCGGCTCGTCGAGCCGCGGCGGACACAACTGGCCGTCGCGATCGCACGCCTCGAGCATCGCGATGAACTGGCGGCGGACGGCGAGATCCGCGGTCGCGGCGCGGAGCTGGTCGTCGAGCGTTTGCGCGACCACGCGATCGAGCTGAGCGTCGACGTTCGCCTGCATCTGTGTGATCTTCGTCTCGAGCGCCGCCTCGACCCCGCGTTCGGTGATCAACGCGCGCTCGACCTCGGGCTTGCCGTAGCTCGGTTGATAGTCGTCGGGCTCGGCAAGGCCGGTGGCTGCGGCCGGATCGGGCAGCGGAGTAACCGGCGGCATCGTCGCGACTTGCGGGCCGCAACCGGTCGCGACGGCTATGAATACGGCGGCAAGCCGAGCGTCTCTCACCTAGATAGAGTAACCGCCGCGTCGGCGTGCTACCACCTCGCCATGAGCCGCATCGCGTTCCTAATCGCGTGTACTGGTCTGAGCCTCAGCCTGCTCGGCGCTCCGAGCTTCGCGGCACCGACCGCAACCCCAGCCCCGGCAGCTGCCCCGGTCGCCGCCGCACCGCTGACCGGCGATGTCGCGGTCGACAACGTCCAGAAGTTCTACGCCGGCATCGACCAGGTCACCGCGAAGTTCGCCCAGAACGTCACGAACTCGACGTTCGGTACCACGAAGCCGAGCCAGGGCACCGTCTGGCTCATGAAGCCCGGCAAGATGCGGTTCGACTACAACGAGAAGACCGGCGGCACCGTCTTGGTCAAGAAGACGTTCCTGTCGAACGGCACGACGCTCTACATGATCGAGCACGACAACAAGCAGGTCGTGGAGAAGAGCCTGCAGGCCGACCTGATGCCGGTCGCGCTCAGCTTCTTGCTCGGCAAGGGCGACCTCAAGAAAGAATTCAACACCCAGCTCAACCCGACGCTCGATCCGAAGCTGAACCTCGCTGGCACGACCGACCTCGTGATCGGCCTGACCCCGAAGCAGCCGTCGGCGCAGTACAAGCAGCTCGTGCTCGTCGTCAACAAGACCGACTTTCACGTCAAGCAGTCGATCATCATCGACTCGTCGGCCAACATCAACCAGTTCTCGTTCTACGAGCCCGACTTCAAGACGCCGATCCCGGCGAGCCGGTTCGACTTCGATCCGAAGAGCGTGCCGTCGTATCGCGTGATCAACGCGAACCAACCGGCTGGCACCGCAACGGGCTCGGGGGCTGGCCCCGCTCCGGCCGCTCCAGCTCCGGCTCCGGCCGCGACGAAGTAGCGCGCGCCCGACCGTCGCTCGCCAAGCCGTGCGATGATCTAGCGATGGCCGAGCGGCCGCTGCTGATCTTCGTCAGCGACATTCACCTGACCGATCGCCTGCACGGCAACGCGGTCAGCAAAGCCGATCAGTTCAAGCGGTTCTGGGAACGAATCAGCGCGGTGCGCGGCAAGCGCCCGGCCGAGCTGTGCGTCGTCGGAGATCTGTTCGATCTCGTCCGCTCGCCATCGTGGTTCGAGGGGCGGCATCGGCCGTATCACGGCGCGCACACGAACGGCGTGGTCAAGAACGTCGAGCAGATCGTCGACGAGACGATCCGCCGCGAGCAGGGCTTCTTCGACGCGATCAAGGCCAAGCTCGCGACCGGCGAGCTGGTGTTCCACTACGTCGTCGGCAACCACGATCGCCTGCTGATGACCGCGCCCGCAGCGCAACAGCGGATCGCCGCCGCGCTCGGCTTGCCCAAGCTCGTGCTCCACCGCGAGCTCGAGTTTCGCGATCACGGCGTGCTCGCGTATCACGGCAACATCGGCGATCCGATCAACGCGAGCCCCGACGGCGACGCGACGATCGGCGACGCGATCGGCTCCGAGCTAATCCTGCGGTTTCCGCGCAAGCTGCGCGAGCTGGTCGGCAACGATCACCCCGGCATCGACGAGATCGACGACATCGACGACGTTCGCCCGGTCTATGCCGTGCCGGCGTGGGTGCGGCAACAGAGCGCGATCCGGCCCGAGCTCCACAAGCCGATCCGCAGCGTGTGGAGCGAAGGCGTCGACGAGTTCCTGCACAACGAGTTCGTGCGCGACTGGCTCGGCCGCCAGCGCAAGACGTTCTCGCTCGACCTCGGCCGCAAGCTGCGCCTGCTGCTCGAGCTGTCGCGCAACAAGGTGATCGCGCACGGCTCCGACGAGCGGTTGACCCAGCTCTACAAGTTCTTCCAGCACAGCTTCGACGGCAAGATGCAGGAGCTCGCCGCGACCGAGCTCGGCCGGCGCCGCGGCTTGCGCTACGTCGTCAACGGTCACTCGCACTTCCCGTCGATGCAGCCGCTCGGTCGGATCGATGGAGAGCCGGCGGTCTACTTCAACACCGGCACGTGGCGCGCGGTGCATCAGATCGGTCACGACCTCGGCGGTCGGCCTAGTTTCTTGCCGTACGACGCGATGAGCTACCTCGTGTTCTTCCCGACCGACGACAAGCTCGGCCGCGACTACGAGTAGTGGACCGGCGCGATGGTCGCGCGGCATTAGCCCCGATGCCGCTCAGTAAAGAACGTTGAGCTTGATATCGACCTGAACGGTGGTCCTAGTTCCCGAGATCGAGCTGCCACAACGCCGGCGAATATGCGCGGGTCAGCACGAGCAGCGTCGCGCCGTCGCTCGACGGCCGCACGAGCGAGAGAAACGCACTCTCGGACGTCGTGATGACGGTATACGCGGCTGCGTCGAGGTGACCGACCTCGAACGTGTAGCCGCGTCGCGTGCCGGCGACGAGCAGGCCTCCGGTCGGATCGTACGCGACGCTACGCGTGTTCCCGAGCTTGGCCTCATTCATGATGGTCTCGTTGCCTTGCAGATCGACCTCGTGAGTCACCTTCCCGAGGCCGGCGACTGCGATGCGCTGTCCATCTCCGCGGACCGCAATGTCCTCGACGGCGTCGCCGACCGCGAGCGCCGCACCAGAAGCAATGCCGGTATGCGGATCGATGCGAACCACTTCGTAGTGCGGCTCGACCGTGGCGCGTAGCGCATAGCACGGCTCCATCCGATCGTCGGCGCAACGCACCGCGAGCAGCTGACCGGCGGGCTTCGTCCACAACCGCGCCCCGGTCGTGAGCGAGACCGCGATGATGTCGCGCCCTCCCCGCGCACGGACCGCGATGATCGCCACGTCGCCAGAAACGGTCGCGTTGATGGGCTCCTCGGGGAAGCCAGAAGCGATCACGGTGGACGTCGCGCCGAGGTGGCGCTCGATCGAGCGCGTGCTTTGGTTCCACGCGACGAACGCGCCAGATGCTTCCCAGCCGATCGGGGCGGCGACGACGGTCGCGTCGAAGTCATGGGCGGTCGCGGACGTCCCGCGCGTCAGCATCCGCGTCCGGGTCGACGGCATCGCCTCGATGAACAACATCTGCGAGCCACGTGCGACGATCTGCATGAACCAGCCGCGCTCGTGGTGGAAGACCGCTGCAGCCGAGCCAAAGTGGTCGTCGGCCACGTCGACTTTCCAGATCGTCGGCTCGATCAAGGCTCCCGTCGTGTAAACGAGCGAGCTCGATGATTGCCACGTCACTGCGGTGGGCTCGACGAGCAACGGCGAGCGAATCAGCGTGCCGGTCTCGACGTTGCCGACATCGATCCAGCCGTCGAAGCGATGCGATTCGAGGATGGCGAACCGCTTGCCATCGGGCGACGCCGCGAACAGCTCGGGTCGCGCGCTCAACGACCAGCGTGCGAGCTCTCGCCCGGCGCGTACCGCGATCAACACCTCGACACCGGCTTCTTTGCGCACCACGACGTCGGTGTCGCCGACTCGGCCTTGCCAGATGCCCTCGGGAACGTCGAGCCGAACCGGAGCGTGGCCCGACGCGTAGTCCCAGCGGTACACGCCGTTCAAGATCTTGGAGTAAATCGCGCCCTGGGCATCGAGCTGGATGCTCGAGATCTGGTCGCCATCCGCGAACTCCAGCGTCGGCGGTGGCACCGCGCGACTCTCGTCGAAAGGGAGCGCGCGCACTTCTAGCCGATCGGCACCGAGCGCTAGATGCGATCCGTCCGGCGATAGCGCGAGCAGCGTGCGGATCGAAGCGGGGAACAACGCGCGCGCGTTCGGAGGTGCCGCCCGGTGCGAGCGCAGCGACCATCCGCCGATCGCTGCGAGCGCGGCGACCAGCGCACTGCCTGCGATCCAACGCAACCGGCGACCGAGCCGTCTCGGCGCGGCGGCTTTGGTCAATGCGGCGACGAGCGCATCCATCGTCGGGAACCGCTCCGCCGGATCGGCGCGCAGGCCGCGCATCAGGATCCCGCGCAACGCGACCGGTACCGTGCTCGCCGGTGGCGAATCGATCGGCGTGCCGGCCTCGATCTTTTCAGCGAGCTCGCTGACCGCGGCCCAGCCGGTCATCGTGATCGCGAATGGCCGGGCTCCGTAGACCGCTTCCCAACATGCGACGCAGAAGGCGAATTGATCGGCGCGCGCATCGATCGACTCGCCTCGCAGCTGTTGCGGGCTCATGTAGAGCGGCGTCCCGAGCAGCGTGCCGGTTACGGTGAGCCCGAGCGCCTGGACCGACGCCCGCGGTAGCTCGCCAGATTCAGGAGCAACCGATCCGAGGCTCGCGAGACCGAAGTCGGCGACCCGCGGTTTGCCGGCCGCGTCGACGAGCACGTTATCGGGCTTGAAGTCGCGATGCAGGATGCCGGCGCGGTGCGCGGCCGCGAGCCCTCGGCCCGCTTCGAGCGTGAGCGCGAGCCATCTCCGCCAGTCTTCGAGATCGGCCGGGGCGCGCTGACGGAGCATCGCGCCGAGCGTCGTGCCCTCGACGAGCTCCATCGCGATGAACAAGCGATCGTCGATCTCGGCGGCGTCGTACACGCCGACGACCGCGTGATGAGACACCTTTGCGAGAGCGCGCGCTTCGCGCAGCATCCGCGCCGAGGCCTCGGGCGACGATGCGAGCCGGGGGTGCACGACCTTGAGCGCGACCGCGCGATCGAGGTTCGGATCGAGCGCTGACCACACGACACCCATCGCGCCGCTGCCGAGCTGCGCGATCAGCCGATAGCGTCCGACCACGTCGCCCGAGCGCAGTCCAGCGGTGTCGGAGATCCCTCCGCCCTGCTGGGTCTGCTCGAGAATGGTCGAGCCTAACGCGCCCTCGTCAGCGTCGGACACGGAGTTAGTATCGCACGAGCGCGATGGGCGATGCCCCGCGCATTACTCGCAGTCGATCGAGATATCGAAGCCGTTGCCGTCGCGATCGGACGCGAACAGCATCGTTCGGCCGTCGGGATGCATGAACGGCTGCTGGTCGTTGAACATGCTCGGATCCGGATCAGCCACGTCGATCGGCGTGACAGCGGTGAAATCAGCGCCGGCGCGGTGCGCGCGAACGAGCGAGGTGTTCGGGCCGATCGCGCCACGTACTGACGGTCGCGCCGCGATCGGCTAAGGTGCGCGCGATGGCGCTGTCGCCGCTCCGTCCACATTCGCGCCAGGTCAGCCCCAAGGGCCCGGTCGTGCTCGTCGTGATGGACGGCGTCGGCCGAGGCTCCGGCGACGAAGCCGATGCGGTCGCGATCGCGGCGACGCCCACCCTCGATCGCC
>CAZDGY010000207.1:0-4540 GCA_964504685.1 uncultured Kofleriaceae bacterium
TTCGGCCGCAGCACCTTGAGCGCGAACGCGCGACCGAGCGTGACGTGATCGACGCGGAACACCGTGCCCATGCCGCCGGAGCCGAGCTTCTCGACCACGCGATACGGCCCCAACACGTCACCGGGGACCGGCCCATAGGGTGTGGTCGCGCGCGGCTTCGGTCGGAGCACCATCAAGTCGGCGCGGACATCGGCGCCCGGCCGCAGCGTGATGACGAGGTGCGCCTCACGATCGCCGGAGCGCACCGGTACGACCCCACTCACCGCGTGCGACGTCGCGACATCGAGATCGGCTACGAACCCCAAGCGGGCGACGACCGCCGCTCCGAGCCCGGCGTCGAGCGCTGCGGTCGCGACGACCTTCGTGCCGCGCTCGACCGTGATCGCGTATTGGCCGCCGCTAGGTTCGACGAACACCGCATCGGCCCCGGCTCGGACCGCGGTCGCGATTACGAGATCGGCGATGCGCTTCGGGTCTCGTTCCGGTCGGAGCTCACTCGCCGCCATCGCGGCCGTAGCGTAGCAGATGTAGCGGGAGCGCCCGCCAGGTCCGCGGCCTCATCGAATCGTAACGCGGCTCGTTCGGCTCCCGGTCCGTCCGCAGCTGTGATGACCAATCGCGCCTCGTGGATCGTCGGGCTGACGTGTGTGCTTGCGTCGACCGCCTCCGGCCAAAGCTTTCATGTCGATGCGACGAGCTCCTCGATATCGGCCACCGATATCAACCTCGCCGACGACGCTCTGACCGTGACGTTCGAGGTACTCGAGTTCGACGACTACGGCCAAGTGCGGGCCGCGGTCGATAACATTCAAGGCACGCGACCGGTTACGCACATCGACGTCGCGCAAGCTCACTGTCTGGCCCGTCAGTACGCGGAGCTCGTGCACGCGGTCACTTCCGATCGCACGCTGCTCGACGCGTTAGTCGAGCTGGGGAACAGCAAGCTTACGCTCGCGGTGCTCGACGCACGCGACAGCTGGACCGCGCTCTCGAAGTACACGTGGCAGCACCTTCCAGCGGAGCGTGACTCGCGGTTCGACTACGGTGTGCGGGTTAGCGACGACGAGCTCGTGGTCAACGCGACGCTCGGCCGCGAGTCCTGTTACGCGGCAAGCGCCAGCCAGCTCGCGCAAGGCCTTCGCCAGCTGCTCCATCTGTCGCGGGAGGATGCGCCCGCCGAGCTTCGCCGATTGAACGACGCCCTGATTAGCCGGGCAAAAGCGCGCGCCGCGACGAAGTAAGCTGCGAGGGCTACCCCGCGACGATCCGCGGCGGCGGCACGGTGGTCGGCTTCCTCGGCCGCGGATGCGGTCGCGATGCTTCGTCGGTGAGTCGTGCGCGCTCGAGTAACAGGCCGGTGATCGGGAGTGCCATGTCCGAATTTCGGACTGTGCTCGACGGCGAAAGCTTGAACGTGCCATGGCGCCAATCGAGCAGCTCCATCGCGATGTCGGCGGGGTTGCCTTCGCCGCGCGACCAACCGGCGCCGACGACGCGGCCATTCTGCAGATCGATCCACCCGGCATGGCCGTTCGCGAGCACGAGCCGGCCCGACGTCCTCTCCATCTCGAGCATCGTGAGCAATGCGGGCAGACTGAGGTGGGTCAAGCTGCCCGACATCGCGACCGGCTCGTCGCGGCGGGCGACTCGGCTCGTCCGCGCGGTGACCTCGGGGATCGTGAACGGCTTCGCGATGAAATCGGAGGCGCCGCGCTCGAACGCCGGCGCGAGGTCGGCCGGGTCGCTCGACATCACGATCACCGGTACCGCGCACAGCTGATCGTGACACGCGATGCGTTCGAGGATCTGGAAGCCATCGAAGATCGGCAGCGCGCGATCGACGAGCACGACGTTTGGCGTGCGGCGTTCGCATGCGGCGAGCAGCTCCATCCCGGTCGCTGCGGTCGCGACGTCGAAGCCGAGCGCGGCGAGTGCGGTCGACAGCCGTTCGAGCAAGCGCGGCTCGGCTGCACCCGCGACGATGCGCAGCCGAGTTGTCGCCGGCGTACGCGCGCGCTTGACCAGCCGATCGACCGCGGTCGAGAACCGCTCGCTCGGATCGGTGAACGCGATGCCGATGCCGGGCGAGCGAGCGAGTGCACGCGCATCGTTCTCGGCGAGGCAATGGGTCACTCGCGCCGCGCTGATCACGCGACCACCGTCGTCCTCGAACGCGATCGCCATTCGCGCACCGACCGGCAACGGCGCCCGCGCGGCGATGAACATGCCCTTGTGCGAGACATCGTGCATCGCGACTCGATGGCGGTAGCCTGGCGCGAGGAGCTCGACGACGTGATCGAGCGCGTATCGTTCGTTGTTGCGTTGCACGATAGGACTTGGTACCGAGTTTTCAGCCGAGCGCATAGGCCACATCGGACACCGCATCCCCGTCGATAACCGAGGCGCCGCGTTACCTGACGCGTACCCGACGAGCGTGTCATCGTGCGGCCATGGACGCCGCCCTAAGCCGCCGCCACTCCGACAAGGTCGCGCGCATCGCGAAAGCGCTCGCCGCCCACGACCCGGCGGAGCCGCTATCGCTGCGCAAGAAATCGGTTTCTCACCAGGTGCCGAAGGCGACCGACCTGCGTCGCCGCGACGCGAAGCTCGACATCTCGGACCTGACCGAGATCCTCGAGATCGACGTCGCTAACCGAGTCTGTATCGCCGAATCGGGCGTGACGTTCGTCGACCTGGTCGCCGCGACGCTCCCTCACGGCCTCGTGCCGATCGTCGTGCCCGAGCTCAAGACCATCACGATCGGCGGCGCGGTCGCCGGCTGTTCGATCGAGTCGATGTCGTTCGTCCACGGCGGCTTCCACGACACCTGCCTCGAATACGAGGTCCTCACCGCGACCGGCGAGACGCTGGTGTGCACGCCCGACAACGAGCATCGCCTGGTGTTCCAGATGGTGCACGGCGCATTCGGCACGCTCGGCATCATCGCCAAGCTCAAGTTCAAGCTCGTTCCGGCCGAGAAGTTTGTCCACGTCGTCTACGAGACCCACCCCACGCTCGCGGCGTATCAAGCGGCGATCGCCGAGCACGCGAAGCAGCGCGACGTCGACTTCATGGACGGCATCATCCATTCGCCGAGCTGCTACGTGCTCAGCGTCGGCCGATTCGTCGCGAGTGCACCGTACACGTCTCGCTACGACTGGCTGAAGGTCTACTACCAGAGCACGCGAACCCGGCGCGACGACTACCTCGCGACCCCCGACTACTTCTTTCGCTACGACCGCGGGGTCACGAACGTGCGGCCGAAGTCATTCATCGGCCGGCTGCTGTTCGGCAAGCTGATGTCGTCGTCGCAATGGCTACGGCTCGGCGACAAGCTGCATTGGTTGCTCAGCGACAAGAAGCCAACGGTCACGGTCGACGTGTTCGTGCCGGTGTCGAAGGTGCCGGCGTTTCTCGAGTGGTACCAGCGCGAGATCAACTTCTACCCGCTGTGGTGCGTGCCCTATCGTCGCGTCCACGACTACGAGTGGCTGCGTCCGGCGTATTGGCAACAGCTGCGCGACGACATGTTCCTCGATCTGGCGATCTACGGGTTGCGCCAGCGCGGCGAACGCAACGTGCACCGGATGATCGAGGAGAAGCTCGTCGAGCTCGGCGGGATCAAGACGCTGATCGCGCACAACTACTACGGCGAGGCTGAATTCTGGTCGATCTTCAACAAGCCCGACTACGACGCGGTCAAGGCGATCACCGACCCTCGCAACGTGTTTCGCGACCTCTACACGAAGACGTGCCGGGCGGCGATGGGGCACAATTAGCGCAGCGTGGCTCGTCGCGTTCTCGGGCTTTCCCTCTGCGTGGTCGTAGTGCTCGCGGCATACGCGCGCGCCGACATCCCGGGGCTCGACGCGTTGACTCGCGGCATTCAGGCGTTCGAAGCCGGGCAATACAAGCAAGCCGAGGCGCTGTTCGATAACGCGTTGACTCGCGGCGGCCTCAGTCGCGCGGCGACGCTCACCGCGTACGTCGACCTCGGCGTCACGCTCGTCGTGCTCGGTAAGGCCGACGGCGCCGAACGCGCGTTCGAGCAGGCAGCGTTGATCGATCCGAAATTCGTCGTCCCGCCGCACTCCGGGCCGCGTGCCGCGAAGATCGCCGATCAAGCGCGCAAGAAGCAGGAGGCGATCGGCGCGTACCACTTCGATGTCGGCGCGCCCGGCGACGTCAAGCCCGGCGAGACGTTCAAGGTCACCACCGAGATGGCAGAGGAGCAAGCCGGCTTGGTGTCGCTCGTGCGCGTCGCGGCGACCGAGCCCGGCGGCAAGACGTTCGACACGGTCGAAGCCGCGGCTGCGCACGTCGTGGTCGAGGTCCCCGGCGATGTCGCGCAATCGGGCGCGACGATCGCGCTGCGGCTCGAGCTCCTCGACAGCCACGACAACCGGCTCGCGATCGTCGAGAAGACCGTCAAGGTCGGCGACGGCCCGATGCCGCCGACGAAGCCCGATCAAGGCGACAAAGACAAAGGCGACAAAGACAAAGGCGACAAAGACAAAGGCGACAAAGACAAAGGCGACAA
>CAZDGY010000207.1:4640-8945 GCA_964504685.1 uncultured Kofleriaceae bacterium
AAGGCGACAAAGACAAAGGCGACAAAGACAAAGGCGACAAAGACAAAGGCGACAAGGGCGACAAAGACAAAGGCGACAAGGGCGAGGGCGACGAGGGCGACGAGGGCGCGGCCGAAGAAGGACCGTGGAGCATCCCGCACGGCTCGAAGAAGTACACCGCGGTCCGCGCCGAGCGCGCGCCGGTGATCGACGGCGTGCTCGATGATCCGGTGTGGAAGCTCGCGCCCGAGGACGATCGGTTCCTATCGACCAAGAGCAAGCCGTACGGCAAGATCGGCAAGCAACCGACCTCGATCCAGATCGCGTTCGACGACAAGAACCTCTACGTCGGCGTGCACTGCCGCTACTCCAAGCCGCGGCCGCCGAACGACGAGTACGCCGGCGACGAGACCTCACTGCTCGCCGAGTCGGAGAACATCTCGGTGCTCGTCGATGCGGTGCACGGCCACACCGGCGCGTATCAATTCGCGGTGTCACCGGCCGGCGTGCGCGCCGACGCCGAGCTCAGCGATCAAGGCTCGGCGCAAAACCTCGACTGGCACGGCATCTGGGATGTCGCGACCGCGTTCACCGCCGACGGCTGGACCGCGGAGTTTTCGATTCCGTGGGGTACGATGTACATGCCGAGCCACGACGACGCGTTCGACATCGGCATCAACTTCGCGCGCCACGAGCCGCTCACCGGCGACACGTTGTTATGGGCGCTGCATCCGCCGGCGACCGAGCTGTACGACGTGAACTTTTTCGGCCACGTCGACGGCTTGTCGCGCGTTCATCCCGGCCAGCGCCTGCTGCTACTGCCGTACGGCGCCGCCGCGTTCGACACCACCGCGACGCCGCAATCGCAGCTCACCGACCTCACCGGCAGCGGCATTCAGGCGCGGCTCTACGCCGGCATTTACATGCGGCTGCGGCCGCCTGGCCCGTTCCGGCTCGACGCGACGTTCAACCCGGATTTCTCGGCGGTCAACCCCGATGCCGCACTCGCGAACTTCGATCGGTTCGAGATCGAGTATCCGGAGGCGCGGCCGTTCTTCGCCGAGGACAACGCGCGGTTCACGTTCGGCGGCACGCGCTACTTCTTCGGCGATCCCGGCGCGCAGCTGTTCTATTCGCGCCAGCTCGGCCTGGTCACGAACGCCGAGGGCCTCACCCAGATCGTGCCGATCTTGTGGGGCGTGAAGTCGGTGTTCCGCGACGGCGGCACCGAAGCGGCGTTGATGAACGTCGAGACCGTGCAGCCCAAGCCCGGCGTGATCCTGTCCGACAACGCGACGGTCGGCCGCGTCACCGAGTCATTCGCCGGCCAGCGCATCGGCGCGATCATCTTGGGGCGCGCCGGCGACTCCGGTGGCTACGGCTCGGCCGGGGTCGACGGTCAGTTCTCGGCGTTCGATCGCCACCTCCAGCTCACCGGGTTCTACGCCGGGTCGCAGGGCAGCACGACGACCGGTGGGCCGTCCGCGACGAGCGCGGCGGGCGAGGGCACCGTCGGCTGGAAGAGCCAAGACGTGTATGTCAAAGGCACGCTGCTCGACATCGGCGACTCCTTCGTCGCTCCGCTAGGCTACTTCCCGCAGACCGGCATTCGCGCCGAGACGATCGCGGGTGGCTACACGCCGGTCGTGCGCAGCGACCTCGTGCAGCAGGTCTATCTCGAGGGCCAGATGTCGATCGTGCGCGAGCGCGATGACGACACGCTGGTCTATCGCCGCTCCGTCGTCGCCGCATCGCTGCAGACGATCGAAGGCTCGCTCGTCTCGGTACAAGTCCAGCCCGCGAGCGAGAACGTGATCACCGCGTTCCCGATCGGCAGTCGGATCATGGTGCAGCCCGGGCTCTATCACCCGCTCGGCACGCAGTTCGATCTGACCTGTCCACCGAACCGCACGTTCGTCTACGGCATCCACTACAGCGGCGGCGATCTCTACAGCGGCACGCGGCGCGCGCCGGGCGGCATGGTCGGGCTCAACCTCGGCCGGCTGACAACTCGGCTCAACTACATCTTCTATCTGCTGAAGTTTCCCGGCCAAGACTTCTACGGTCACGACTTCTCGCTTAGCGCGAGCTTCGCGTACAGCCCGCTCGCGCGCAGCACGCTCGTGCTCGAGGCGGACACCGTCGCGTCGCGCGGCACCGCGCTGCTGACGACGAGCTATCAGTTCGGAGCGCTGAGCGCGCTGACGCTGACGATCCGCGGAACGAGTGGCTCGACGATCGCGATGGAGGTCACCGACACGTTCGCGAACCCGGGGCTGACTGCGATCCTGTCGCTCGCAATTGGCGTGTCGCCGATCTAACGCTCGCGGCTCTCGCGCCCTCGCGGCTTCTGGCCCTCGCGGCTGCGCGCGCTGGAGCGGTGCTCGACGGGTCCCTGCGCGCGGCGCGCGGTGGGCGGCGCGGGACCCTGTGACAGCTGAGCCAGCGCGCGCGTCTCGTAGCCCTGCGAGAAATCGCGCAACGGAATGCCGGCCTGCGGATCGCACCGCTCTGACCGACCCGTCGGTGATAGATCTCGGCGATGGAGGCCAAGCCGCCGCTGGTCAAGCTCGCGTACGCGATCTTGTTATCGGCGGAGAGAAAGCAGGCGAGCGACATCCGGATCCGGCGCGACGGGCCGCGCTCGGTGGTCGACTTCGTGATCGACGGCAACGTCGTCGAGGAGATGACGCCGCCGCTTCGGCTCCACTCGTACATCGTCCGCCGGATGGCGATCATGGCGTCGCTGCCGATGTACGGCAGAGGCCGGTGGGCCGAAGGCTTCATCGTCCTGCAGGTGCCAGACCGACAGTTCGGCTTCGCGATCCGCGTCGAAGGCCATGGCGACGACGCGGAGGCCACATTGCGCCGCCTCACCGACGCCGAGCTGGCCCAGCGCAGCGCATTGCGTTGAACCGTGATCCGGCAGATGCCCCGGTCGCCAAACGCAGTCTCCGCGTGTTCAATCTCGTGGCCGTTCTTCGGATCGCGCGCGCGTCTCGTAGCTAGCGAAGCTCGTAGCGAGCGAGCGTGCAACTAGCGAAACTGCAAGACGCGATCGGCGATCCGGCCGCTGCCGAGCATCGCGCGATCGAACACGTAGTTCTGATACAGCCGCCACGGCAGCCGCTCGCCTTGGCGCGGCAGATGCGCGAGCGCGCGCGTGACGTAGCCCGACGAGAAATCGAGCAACGGCATCTCGCCGACACTCGGATCGCGTCGCGGCCGGACCTCGCGAAAGCCGTGCGCATCCATGTACTGGAGCAGGCGGCAGACATAGGTGCTCGCGAGATCGACCTTGAGCGTCCACGACGCGTTCGTGTAGCCGACCGCGAACGCGAGGTTCGGGATGCCGCTGCACAACAGGCCCTTGTAGATCATCGTGTCGGCCGGATCTACGGCGGTGCCGTCGACCTCGAGTGCCATCCCGCCGAACAGCTGCAACTTCAACCCGGTCGCTGTGACGACGATGTCGGCATCGAGCACGGCACCCGACTTGAGCTCTAGGCCGCGTTCGGTGAACGACGCGATCTCGTCGGTGACGATGTCGGCGGTGCCGGCGCGCAACGCCTCGAAAAGGTCGCCGTCGGGGACGAGGCACAGCCGCTGGTCCCACGGGTTGTAGCGCGGCGTGAGATGCGGATCGGCCGGCGTGCTGTCGCCCGCAAGCTTCGCGGTCTGCGCGACGAGGAGTTGCTTCGCGTGCGCCGGAAATCGCCGCGCGTACGTGAAGAACGCCATGCCGAGCAGCACGTTCTTCCACCGCGTCAGCTCGTACGCCGCGGTCGCCGGCAAGCGAGCGCGCAACCAGTCCGCGACTGGATCGCGCGATGGCCGCGACATGATGTAGGTCGGCGAGCGCTGGAGCATCGTGACGTGCGCCGCGCGCTTCGCGAGCTCGGGGACGAGCGTCACCGCCGTCGCTCCACTGCCGATCACGACGACGCGCTTGCCCGCATAGTCGAGATCCTCGGGCCAGTGCTGCGGGTGGACGATCGTGCCGGTGAACCGCTCGCGCCCTGGAAGCTCCGGCGTGTAGCCCGCGGCGTAGTCGTAGTAACCCGCGCACACGTAGAGAAAGCTGCACGTCCACGTCGTCGCGGCTTCGATCGTCCAGCGCGCGTCGCTGCTCGACCACCGCGCGGCGGTCACGCGTTCGTTGTAGTGAATGTTCGGGGCGATGCCCGCCTCGGCGGCGGTCTCGGCGATGTACGCGAGGATCGCGGGCCCATCGGCGATCGCCTTGGCGTCGGTCCACGGCTTGAACGAATAGCCGAGCGTGTACATGTCGGAGTCCGAGCGAATCCCGGGATACCGAAACAGATC
>CAZDGY010000208.1:0-8940 GCA_964504685.1 uncultured Kofleriaceae bacterium
TAGGTTTGTGGTCGGCATCACCCGGACGCGCGCGAGGCCGATCGCGGTGCGCAGCGAATCCTCGGAAACGAGATCGAGTTGGCTGCCCTTGCGCGCGAACAGGCGGACCTTGCCGTCGGCGAGCGGATCGCCAGGGACGTCGACCTCGAGTGCGACTTCGGCTTTGTCGGCGGTGCCGGGGACGTTCGTGCATTCGGTCGACGGCGAGCTGCGATACACCGCCGAGACGTCAGGAATCGCTTCGTAGGTCACGACCGGGCGCGACTTCACGTGCAGGCGGGGCGGGAGCAGCTCGACCTGCACGCTCTCGCTATCGCCGACGTGGACCGGCTTGCCGATCGTGAATCGCGTCAACCCCGATCCAGGCTTCGCGTTGCTCGGTTGGCTCGACACGAGCGTGATCTGGGCGCCGTCGAACGTCGTGCCCGAGGTGTTCTTGATCGTAGCCCACCCCGTGAAATCGAACGTCTTGGCCGCTTCGTCGACGACCGCGAGATAGTCGGCCGACCAGACGAGCCCTTCGGTGCGATAGCTGATCTCGACCGTCTGCTTGCCGGGCTTGGCGGTCTGCAGTCGGACCGCGAGGCTCGCTTTCGCGGGAGCGCCACCGGGAGCGAGCTTGACGTCTTGGACAAAGCCGTCGCGATGCAATACCCGTAGCTGACGCTGTGCGCCGGTGCCGACCTCGACGACGAGCGAATCCTTGTCGACCGCGCGCAAGATGCCGACGACCTCGCCTTTCGCGGTGCCGACGGTGATCGGCTCCCCGACGCGCCGGCCGAGGATGTCGTCGGGGGTCGCCGCGCCGGGCACGAAGCGCTGCTCCGCGACCGCGAGCTGTGGATCGGAGATGCCGCGCAACCGCACCGACGCCGGATCTAGCGTCGCTGCTACGTTTTCGATCCGGACCTCGCCGCTGCCGACGTCGAGCTCGCGCTGTTCGGTGATCAGCGCACCGCTCGGCGTGCTGCCATTTCCATAAGCGTCGCCGCCCTCCGGGTTCGCAGCGGCGGCCGTAGCGGCCCAGACCGTGATCGCGGTGCGATCGGCGCTCGCGCCGCGGCCCATAGCGAGAACCAGCGCGACGAGCGCTAACGAACCCGATCGATGCGGGCGGCTCGCCCGACCGCAGCAGCGCCGCCGGAGCGCGGCGCGGTTTGATCGACCCATGCCGCCGAGCATACGCCAACGCAGCTTGTGTATAGTGACAACGTGGCGGTCGCGACCTACCCGGGTACCGTGTCGCCGTTGCGCGGACTCGACCCATTCGGCGAGGCGGAGCGCGACGTCTGGCAGGGCAGGGAAACCGAACGAGATGAGATCGCAAAGCTGGTCTCGGGCGATGGCTTCCGCGCGGGCCTGGTCTACGGCGAGTCCGGGGTCGGCAAGACCTCGCTCGTCCGCGCCGGGCTGATTCCGCACCTGCGCGATCACGGCATCGTGGCGCTCGCGTGCGAGGACGTCGCCGCGCCGGCTCAGAGCTTCGCGACCGGCCTGTCGTCGTTCGGGATCGAGCAGCATCCGGGCGAGGCGCCGATCGCGTTCATCACGCGTGCGGTGTCGGCCGCGGTCGCCGGTCAGCAGTTCGTGTTCATCGTCGACGATGTCGACCTCGCGTGCGCGCACGAGCAGTCGATCAACGAGCTGTCGGAGCTGTTCGCGAAGGTCGTCAGTCGGTCCGGAGGCCGCGCTCGGTTCTTGTTCGTGTGCGCGAGCGATCGGATGAACGCACTCGGTGCGCTCGAACGCCGCACTGGCTCGCTGTTTCCGCCGTCGAATCGCTACGAGCTCGCGCGGTTGTCGGTCGCCGACGCGAGTAGGCTGTTCGACAAAGTCCTGACGCTCGCCGGCGTCGCCGCCGACCCAGAGCTCGCGCATTCGGTCATGCAGGACATGGATCGCGGGCAACCGTTGCTCGCGGCAGATCTGCAGATCGCCGCGATGGCGATGCGCGATCTGAAGCTGACGACCCCTGCCGCGTTGCACGCCGCCGGCGGGGCGGCCGAGCTGCAGTCGCTGTGGCTGCACGACGTGTGCACCGCGACCGGCGATGAACGCGCCGCGCTCCGGCTGTGTGCCGAGCTCGCGTCCGGCGGCGCGACGCCGCAAGGCTCCGACCAGCTGATCCGTCGAGTCAGCCTCGCCGCGAGCTGGGCAAATCACGCGTTCGAAGTGCTCGAGCAACGCGGCGTGATCGCCCGCGGCGATCCGGGCGGCGCGACCTGGCTACTGCGCCACGAGGTGTTGATCGCGCGCGTTCGCGAGCTGACCGCCCCCGCGCGAGCGGCGGCGCGCCGAGCGTTCGATCTGCTCGGCAGCAAGACGCAATCGCACGGCCGGCTCAACTTCGCCGAGCTCCGCGCACTCAAGGCCGAAGGCATCGCGCCGGTGACGCCGGCCGAGCAAGACGTCGTCAATCGCTCGAAGCGCTACTACCAGCTGATCGCCGCTGGCATCGCCGCTGTACCGATCGCGCTGATCATCATGATCTACGTGTCGATGCACGGTCGCGTGTTCTTCGACCTGCAACCGCGCGCCGGCGGTGATCGCGTCGTCGTGCGTTCAGGTCGCGCCGGATTGCGCGGGTTCTCGTGGCTGCCGGGGAGCGGCTACGGCGCGATCGTGGCCGATACCGGATTGTCGCGCGCGATGGTCGCGCCCGAGATGTGGAAGAAGATCGACGACCGCGATCTCGGCGGCGATCGCGGCGGCTGGGACGACATGGTCGCGCAACTGATGGCGCCGCAGCTCGCCGGGCTCGTCGACTATGCCAGCGGCAACAACCAACCGCTCGCCGCTCTGCAAAAGGCTGCGAAGGATCCCGAAGATCTCGCCGAGCTGCTGACCGCGTTGCGACCGATCGCGCGCGGCACGCCCGACGAGGTCAAGTTCGTCGAGGCGGCGCTCGCGATGCCGACGCCCGCGGTCCAGCACGCTGCGGTCGCGCTTGCCGGTGCCGCGGCGCAACGTCGCGACGTCTATCAGGACACGCTGACCCAAGCGCTGCTGTCCTCCGATCCCGAGCTGCGGCGGATCGCGTTCGCAGCCGTGCGTAGCCTCGGCGATCGCGGCCGCGCGTTGTTCCAGACCGCGCTCGCGAAAGACCCCGAACCGTCGGCGCGCCACGAGCTGTTGTCCGAGCTGTCGGTGGTCAGCACCGAAGACGTGCCGTCGGCGCAGAGCGCTGCGAGCATGCTCGCCGATCCGGACGCGTCGCCCGCACTGCGCGATCGCGCCAAGACCCAACTCAAAGCGGCGCTCGCCCAGGATCCCGCCGCCGGGGCCGAAGCGTTGACCCAGCTGGTCGCGGCCGAGCGCGCGCGGCCGGAAGAACGGGCGTACGCGATCGAGCAGCTGCGCGATCTCGATCCGCTGCCGAAGGTCGAGCACCTCGTCGATGCCGCGCACGCCGCGTTCGCGTCGAAGTCGGCACTGCTGCGCGCGAGTGCGCTCCCGCTCTACGCCGAGGTCGATCCGGTGCGCGCAGGCGGCGAGCTCGCGAACATGCTCGACGATCCGAAGCTCGACAAGACGATCAAGGTCGCTGCCGCGCTCGCCTGGGGCGAGGTCGGCGCGGCGAACCGCGACGCGGCGTCGAATGCGCTCGATCGCATGCTCAAGGACGAGGACGGCGACGTGCGCGCAGCCGCCGCGACCGCCGCGGGCAAGCTCGGCCGTACCTATCAAGACAAGCTGATCAAGATGGTCAAGGCCGAGAACTACAACGTGCGGATCGGCGCCGCCGAAGGCCTCGCCGCGACCGCGGTGTCGGGCGGCAACATCGGCTACGCGGTCGACGGCATCGCGCAGCTGTGGCGCGAAAAAGGTCGGCCGCGCCGCGACGCCGCGAAGATCTACGCGCACCTCGCGCGCAAGAAGCCGCAGGCGGTCGTCGAGTACCTGTCGAACGCCGCGCGGACGCCCGAGGATCCGGCGCTCCATCCGCTCGGCGTCGAGGGGCTATGCAACGCCTCGATCGCCGGCAACCCGGATGCGCGGCGTGCGCTCGCACGGTCGACCGACGACACCAGCGTCGAAGTGCGCCGCCTCGTGATGTCATGCGTCGCCGACGGACCGGACCCGGCGAAGAACGGCGCTGCCGTTGCGGCTCGGCTCGTGCGCGATCCCGACGGCGAGATTCGCGCCGATGCCGCGCGCGTGCTCGCCGCCGCCGCGAGCAAAGGCAAAGTCGCCGCCGGTATCATCGACGCGCTGGTCGCGTTGCTCGACGATAACGACCGCGACGTGCGGATGATCGCGATCCGTGCGATGGGTGGGCTCGGCAGCGACGCGCCGAAAGCCGCATCGACCGCGATGGCGAAGCTGTTCGAGCATGGCGACGAGGCAGAGAAGCTCGCGCTGCTGCACACCGCGAAGCTGACCGGCGCGGGCGAGCTGCTCGCGCTCGCGATCGCTGATGGCTCGCCGCTCGTTCGCGTCGCCGCGGTCGACGCCGCGCTCGGCGGTAACGTACGCGCCGCTGCCACCCTGTCGGCCGCGCTCGCCGATTCCGATCCCCAGGTGCGCAAGGCAGCGCTCGAGCGTCTCGCTTCGCAAAAGGACAAGATCGACGCCCAGGTGCTCGAGCGCGCGCTATCGCTCGCAGTGCGCGATCCGGATCCCGAGCTCGGTCAGCTCGCGCTGACGACGATCGCGCGCGTTTCGCAGAAAGAAGCGGTCGTCGCTCGGTTGCACCGATCGTTGGCGTCGCGCGCCGAGCGGGCTCGCGCGCAAGCAGCAGCCGCGGCGATCGGGCTCGTCGATCGCGATGCAGCTGCCGCATTGCAGCTGCTCGAGCCGCTGCTCGACGACCCGTCGCACGACGTGCGCGCCGCGATGCTGCCCGCGCTCGGAGAGGCATACGCGAAGAAGAACACGCCCGAGAAGCTCGCCGACATGCTCGAGGACTCGGAGGATTCGGCGATGCGCCGGCTCGCGACCGCGGCGGCGTTCGTCACGCTCGCGCGCACCGATACTGGCTCGACCGCCTCGCTCGCCGTGCTCAAGAAAGTCGCTGCCTCCGGTCCACCGATGGCGCGGGCGAATGCGAAGCTCGTGACCGGATTGATCTCCGGCAAGGCCGACGGAATCGCGTTCCTGCAAGAGCTCGTGCCGTAGCTCGATGCGGATCGCGCCGGTCGCGCTCGCATTCACAGCCTGTTGGACCGGCGACCCGTCGCCCGTTGCGCCGGTCGCGAATGCGCCAGCGCCACCAGCGCTACGCGTGGGGCGGCGATTCGAGATCTCGATGCACACCACCGCGTGCATGGGCATGTGCCCGGAGTACGAGATCCATATCTACGGCGATGGCCGAGTCACCTGGCATGGCATCGCGGTCGTCGATACGCTCGGCGATCAAGTCGGCCGGATCGACGCCGCGAAGGTGCGAGAGCTCGAACGCGCAGTCGACGTGGCCTCCTTCTTCGAGCTCGATGACGCAGGCAATCCGCCGGTGATGACGCGATACGTGGTCTGCACCGACACGTCGCACGCGATCGTCACGGTCAGGCGCGCCGAGCGCACGCACGTGGTCGACGATGCCGGCTGCACGCACACGTCGCTGACCGATCTCGAGATCCTGGTCGAGAAAGTCGCAGCCCCATGGATCGGCAAGTACGCGTCACCGCCGTAGCGGTTACGGCGCTACGGAAACCAGAACGTCGGTGCCTGATACGAGAGCGAGTCATGGATTCGAAGCAACGCAAGGCGCACGACCAGCTCGGCCTTCGCGGCATCGCCAAGCGCAAGGCTCGACACGGTAAGCGCCTCGGTCGTCCGCCGGGCGAGCGCCGCGCCCCCGCGCACAAGACGCGCCCAGAGATCGAGGCGCGCTTTCCAATTCACGTCGTGATACGCGTCGTCGGCGAGGTCGCGAAGTTACGCACGCCGAAGGCGTATCGAGCGATCCGTCGTGCGATGTTCACGCTCGGCAACCGGCGCGCCGATTTCCGTATCGTCCACGTCAGCCTGCAGAACAACCACGTCCACCTGATTGTCGAAGCTGACGATCGCGTGGCGCTCGCGCGCGGCATGCAAGGCTTCCAGATTTCCGCCGCGAAGTACCTGAACCGCGAGTTGTCGCGCGGTCGGCTGGAACGTCGGCGCGGCCAGGTGTTCGCCGATCGCTACTTCGCAGTACAGATCAAGACCGTCACCGGCGTGCGGAACGCGCTGAACTACGTGCTGAACAACTGGCGCAAGCACGGACGCGATCAGCACGAGGTTGGCCTCTACGAAGGTCGCATCGATCCGTATTCCACCGGCGCGCTGTTCACCGGCTGGAAAGAACGCGCGCAGCCGGCGATCGTCCTTCCGGCCGACTACGACCCTTTACCTGTTAGCGCGGCGCGATCATGGCTCGTCACCGACGGCTACAAACGGGCGAAGCAGGCGATCAGCGTGTACGGCATGCCCGGCGCAGCGCCGAGCTGAACGCCGACTGCCGCGCTCTACGGCTCTTTGTAGACGGTCCACTGGCGCGCCGCGATCGGCTGGTTGAACGCTTTCGACGTGTACTCGAGCTCTACGAGCTGCGCGCTTTGCTCCGCGAGGTACGCGGCGACGCCCGGCGAGGTGTACGTCGTGTCGCTCATCGCGACTTGATAGCCCTCGGCGAGTGCCTGCAACTTGGCCGCGACGTTGACCGTGCCGCCGAAGAAGTCGGCGTTCGAGTTGAGCTTGACCGCAATGCACGGCCCGGTGTTGAGCGAGATCCGCAACCGGATCGGCGTGTCGGCGCGCGCGGGATGAAAGGTGTCGTGGATCGCGCGCGAGGCCCGCACCGCATCGAGCGGGCTGACGAACGTAGCCATCACCGCATCGCCGATCGTCTTGACGACTGCGCCGCGATGTTGCGAGACGATCGCGAACACCTCGTCGAAGTGGCGCTTGATCTCGACGAAGGCCGCGGGGTCACCCTTCGCGGCATAGAACGCGGTCGAGCCGACGACATCGGTGAACAGCAACGTCTGCTCGCCGACCGCGAGCTTGACGTCGGCGCCGATGTAATCCTCGGAGAACAGATCGCGAAAGTCTTGGAAGCCGAGGAGCTGCACGGGACGGAGCGCGTCGTCGCTCCACTTCGTGCGCTCGATCGAGAACTGCTCGTCGTTCGCGCCGTCGTTGCGGAACGTCACCGCCGGCATCGTCGACGCGCGCACGACCGTGCCGTCGGGGTGGTCTTGCCACATCAGCTCCGTCGGGCCGTCTTCGCTGACGTCGACGTACCAACCGCCGCGGTGTCCAGCCCACACCGTGTAGCGCGCGGGTGCGAGCACTGGCTTGACCGTCGTGCTCTCGCCCGGCCTGACCGTGCGCTGGACGCGGATGAAGTCTCGGGTCGCTGGCTCGGCGCTGCAATACAGCCGCTCGGCGACCTCGCGGATCGATGGGTGGACGCGAAACGTGACCTCGACCGCCTCTGGCACATCGGTCGTGAAGTCGACCTGACATGCCTCGCAATGATTCTGCGCGGACAAGCTCTGCAGCTGATTCGTCTCGTCGCGCAAGCCGCGGCAGTGCGGGCAAATCGTGTCCCAAGACAGGTCGAGTAAGCCGGCGCGCGTCGCATGCAGCGCGGTCTTCAGCAAGTCGTACTCGTCGAGCTTCCACGCGCGTGCGCGCTCGCGAATCTGAATGCGATGGAGATCGACGTCGTCGCCGGTGCGGATCCAATCGATCAGCGCATCGATGCACGCGACCGGCAGCTTCTCGCCGACGAGTTGCTCGCGCAGCAGCCGCAGCCGCGAATCCGCTTCCTCGGTGAGCTGCGGCGGTGGCAGCTCGAGCACCGGTGGTCGCAGCCGATCGAGTTGTTGCGCGAGCGCCGGTAACACGCGGTCGTAGGCGCGCTTGAGCGACGGAAAGCCGAGGCGCAATGCGGTCGCGCCAAACACGCCGCGCGGCACCGCGCCGAAGTACAGATACACGCGCGTCCCGCTGTCGATCTTTTCGAGGTGATGGATCGCGTACATCACCTTCATGAACCCGCGCTCGTACAAGCGCACTGCGGTCAGCCATTGCTCGGCGACCCAGTTCCACGGCACCTCGAGCCACTCGTGGCGAACGCCGCCGTTCTTCGAGCTGCCCCAGCGCTTGCCTTCTTTTTCGACGAAGGTCATCTCGGACAGGCCGAGCGCTCGATTCATTCGCGACGTATCCGCGATGAACGGCCACAGCGCTTCAGGCGTGCCTGGAAGGTCGTAGATGAAGACGCGCTCGATGCGTTTCGCGTCGGCCCACTTGGCGGGAAACGGAAACCGCTCGAGCAGCTGGGCGGTGGTCATCGGCGCCTGCGTCGCGGCCATTGGCGCGTGCAGTATACCTCACAGCGGCTCGTGCGCATCGCGGTGTCAGTTGCATGTCCGCGACGTCGCGAAGATCTTGGAGTCCAACGCAGCATGGCCGAAGTCCGAGGCGAGCATCAGCGTGAGGCCATCGGGCGACAGGTCGGGATCGCCGTCGTTCGCCGGAGTGTTCAGCTCGGTGACCGCGGTTGCGGTGCCGAACGGCGAACCTATCGCCGGCCGGGTCGCGACATAGATGTTGCCGGGATCCGAGTTGCGATCGCTCTCGAAGAACATCGTGAGCCCGTCGGCGGAGAGCGTTGGCCAACCGTCGTCCGCCGCTGGATCGTCGAGCTCGGTCACGACACCATCGATCGTCCACGCCGAGCTCGTCGTCGTGCGAGTGGCTCGCATCAGCTGGGTCGGCGACGTCAGCGTCGTGAAGAACATCTCGAGATCATCGTCGTCGAACGCCGGGCCTTGGAATTCTTGATTCGCGAAGCCAGCGGCGGGGGCGGGAGCGCCGAACGTCGCGCCGTCCCAGCTGCTGACGAACGCGGTCGGCGACCCAGCTGCTCGGTCGGAGCCGAAGTACAGCTCGGTGCCGGCGCGCGTCCACACCGGAGCGTAGTTGTTGCTCGCGTCGGCGATCGTC
>CAZDGY010000209.1:0-8918 GCA_964504685.1 uncultured Kofleriaceae bacterium
GCAAGATGCGCGCGACCGGAGTCCCAGACGCAGCGGCGCGCAGCTTCGCGAGATCGACCAGGCCGCGGCGCGCGAGCTCGGCGATCGCGGTCGATGCGCTCGATAGCTCGAATCGGCCTTGGCGACCCGACAGCTCGTCCAGCGCGCCGGTGATCCAGCGCGCGGCATCGTCGCCGAGCGCGCCGACCAGATGCGTCGCGAGTGGCGTATCGCCGACGAGCGCGGCCGCGATCAGTGCGTGTGCGAGCGAGCTCGAAGCGATCGGGCCATTGACGAGACCGCCGGCGGACGCGAGCTCGGTCGCGACCTCGACCAGCGCGGCCGGATCGTCGTTGCGCCAGTACACGTCGAGCAGTCGGCGAAGCGTCGGAACATGGCTCGGATCGAGGTCGGATGCGCGCAGAAACACGTCGTCGGCGCGTTCGCGATCGCCGAGGTGGAGATCGACCGCCTCGCCGAGCCGGAACAGGCGCTCGGCGCGTTGCGCTGGCGTCGGGGCGAGGGCGACGAGCTGGAACAGGTACCGGGTTGCCGCTTGCCACTCGTTGCGCGCGATGTGGAGCTCGGCGAGCTGATCGAGTGCGACCGCATGCAGCGGATGGTCGCGGACGACGTGCTCGAGTTGCGTGATCGCGCCGGCCAGATCACCGCTCTGTCGCATGAGCTCGACGAGCGCGAAGCTCGCGCGCATCTGGCCCTCGTAGTCGTCGAGCGAGATCAGCTCGAGCGCGCTGCGCGCCGCGGCCAGCGCGAGATCGAGCTCGCCGATCCGTGCGGCGAGGCTCTGCACTCGAGCGAGCAGATCGATGCGGCCCGGGGCGGCCGCCGCAGCGACTCGCGCGAGCTCGAGGGCTTCACTTTCGCGGCCGAGTTGTTCCGCGATCAGCGAGCGGCGCAGCGCGAGGTCATCTTCTCCGAGCTCGCTCTCGCCCGGCGCGAGATCGCGGTAGATCAGATCGGCGGTCGCGTAGTCACCGAGTCGGAACGCGAGCCCGCCGCGCGCGTCGAGTGCACGCGCATGGCCCGGATCTTCGATCAGCGCGAGGTCGTATGCACGCGCCGCTTCCTCGAGCACGCCGAGGTCGTCGGCAAGCCGCGCGACATCGAGCCACGCGGCGGCGCGCGCTTCACCGAGCGCGAGTCGTTCGGCGTTCGGCGCATCGGCGCTGCGCGCCGCGTATGCACTCGTGATCTCGGTGAGCGCAGCGAGATCGCCAGCCGCGCGATGCCGGCTCGCGAGCACGCGGAACGCCGCCGGGTGACCGGGCTCGGCGCGCCATAGCTGGTGCGCGAGCTCGCTCGCAGCCTCGAGCTCGCCGGCGGCATCCGCGGTCGCGAGCTTCGACGCGAGCTCGGACTGGCCGGCGGCTTCGTTCGCGGAGCTCCGGCAACGAGCCGCCGACGCGAGTAGTTGCGCGCGATCCGACGGGCGCGCAGCGCTCGCCGCCTCGTCGTACAAACGCGCGGCATCGAAGAATCGGCCGATCGCTTCGTAACGCGCGGCGAGCGGTGCACGCGCCGCCGGGATCGTCGGGTCGAACGCGAGCGCTTGCTCGAAATTGACCTGCGCCTGCGCCGGGTCGTCGAGCTTCTCCGCGTAGATCAACGCGAGCTCGAGATGGAGCGCGCCGCGATCGCGCGGACTACCGGCCGCGGCGATCTCGCGATAGAGCAGCGAAGCGACGAGCGCCCACTCACCGCGCACCATCGCCGCCGTGCGTAGCTGATACGCGATCTCCGGATCTGCTGGCGCGCACGCGTGCGCCTCTTTAAGACAGCGGTACGCCTCGGCATCGCGCCCGAGAGCATCGCGATAGAGCTTCGCGCGTCGCCGCCACAGCACGGCGCGTTGCTCGGGTTGTTCGGCGGCTACGAGTTGGCGGCCGATCGCTTCGGACGCGGCGGTGATGTCGCCGGCCTCGAAGTAGAGCACCTCGAGCAATTGCAGCGCAGACGCGTCATCGGGCGACTCGGCGGCGGCGCGCTCGGCGGCGGCGATCGCGCCTTGCAGGTCGTCGGCTTCCGCAAGCTCGCGCGCAGCTTCGAGCTCGGGCGCGACCGAGCTGGCGCGGCCGCTGAATTCGCCGGAGATGATCGATTCGTCATGCCCGAGCGCCTCGGCGCGCTCCGCGGCGAACGCGCGCCGCTCGGCATCGTACGCAGTGGACTCGGCGATCCGCTCGTACAGCTCGCGCGCTGCGTCGAGATCATCGGCACCGACGAGCGCGTCGGCGAGCGGCATCCACACCGGCGGGTAGGCCGGATCGACGCGATGGGCCTTGGTCCATAACGCCGCGGCGCGGATCGGATCGTGCGAACCGCGCGCGATCAACGCCAGTTCGTGCAGGGCGGCCGCCTGTTCGCGGCCGGTCGCGGTGTTCGCGACGCGCTCGAGCTCGGCGATGCGGTCGACCGGCTCGCCATCGGATTCATCGTCCGGCTCGAGATCGTCGGGATCGAGCTCCTCGGCGTCGGCGTCGAGCACGATCGGCGCTGGAAAGTCGTGGGTCGGATTGCGGTCCAGCGCGTCGCGGCGAGCGACCTCGGCGCGCAGATCGCGTGCGAGCATCCCGTCGTCGGCGAGTAGCTCGGCGTTTCGCTCGGCGAGCATCGCGGCATCGAGCGGCCGTCCGGCGCGCAATAGTGCGGTCGCGAGTTGGATGATATCGGCCGCGGTGCGGCGATCATCGGCGATCGCGCCGAGTGCATCGACCGCGGTATCCCACGCGAGATGGGTCGCGGATTCGCTCGCGAGCATGCGCAGCGTCGCGTCGCGGCGCGCCCCCGGGCCGAGCTCGTCGGCGGCGTCGCGCATCGTGCTGCGCGCGGCGCCTGCGTCGTCGAGCTGGTCGTAGAACAGATCCGCGAGCTCGAGCAAGGTATCGGCGCGGCGCGCCCCCGATTGGGCACCCGCGAGCGCAGCGAGATGGCGAGCGGCGGCGCTATGGTCGCCGACCTCGGACGCGACGTCGACGAGCTCGCGCAACACCCCGACGTCACCGGGCGAGACATGATTCGCGGTCTCGAGCGATGCGAGCGCATCGTCGAGCTTGCCGGCGGCACGCGAGCGAGCGGCGGCATCGCGCAGCGACAGCGCCCCACCTGCCGCATTGCGCGACCGACCGCTCTGCGTGTTCTCTTCGGAGTCGCCGGTCGGTGCGCGCGGTGCCGGTTCGCCGCGCAAGCGGGCGAGCGCGGACGCGACATCGGTACCGCTCGCGGCGGCGCGCTCGAGCGCTGGCCGGGCGAACGAACCAACCGACTCGAGCTGCCCGGCATCGAGCCGACCGACGAGCTCGGCGAGCGCCTGGGCCGCGAGCTGGCGTTCGCGCGCGACGACCGCGCTATCGGCGCCGCTATCGCCCGGTAGCTCGCCCGCGAGCTGGGCGACACCTTCCGCGGCAGCGACGATCGCCCCCTCGGCTTGCAAGCGGCTCGTCACGTAGCGCAGCGAGGGTCGCCACGTCGGATCGATCTCGAGCGCGCGCTGGTGGGTGGCGAGCGCGACTTCGGGCCGGCCGAGCTGATCTTGCAGATCGCCGAGCCGCGAGAGCAGCGGCTTCTGGCGCTGCGGATGACGCGTCGTCGCGGCGACCTTGCGGCCGAGGATCACCGAGACGCGTTCGAGATCACCGCGTTCGCGCCACGCGAGCTCGAGCGCGTCGAGCGCGGGCAGGTGAGTCTCCGAGATCCGCAGCGCGCCTTCGAGACAGCGCACCGCGTCGTCGGGGCGATTCGCGCGACGGAACAATTCGCCCGCTCGATACATCGCGTCGGCGCGCGCGCTCGGCGTCGACTCCGCCGCCACGTTCGCAAACGCTTCGAGCGCGGTCGCTGCGGCGCCGAGGTCTCCGGATCGCTCGGCGAGGTCGGCGTACAGTCGCAAGGCCTTACCGCGGATCTCGGGCGGGGTTGCGCGCGCATCGTCGTCGTCGTTCGTCGGAATCACGAGCGCTCGCAACGACTCGAGCGCGAGCTCTGGATCGCCGCTGCGATCGGCACCGACCGCGAGCCGATAGCGGTAACCGCCGCGTTCGAGCGGCTCGACGCCGGCATCCGCGACGAGTCCGCGATAGGCGCGGATCACGTCTGGCCACGCGCGTTGCCGCCAGGCCGCTTCACCGAGCGTGGTCAACACGTCGCGGCGCAGCGCGGGCGATGCATCCGCCGGGAGCTCGGCGTGGGCGCGCGCTGCGTGGGGCAGGGCGGCAGTCGGCTCGTCGGCTTCGAGCCACGCGGACGCAGCCGCGGTCTCGACCGCGACCTTGTCGATCGCTCGATCGGCCATCCGGGCGAGCGCGGACAGCGCTTGCGCGCGCGCACGGCGATCGCCCGACAGCGCGAGCAGCTCAGCCTCGAGCTGATAGGCTCGGCGGCGCGTGTGGCTCGGACTGTCCTCGGTCAGCCCTTCGATCGCCGCGATCGCTTCGCGCAGATCGGCTACCGCCGCGACGAGATCAGGCGGCGCCTCGTGGCGGCGAACATCGGCGCGATGGACGAGCAGGGCGGCGCGCTCGGGAGCCGGCGGTTCGGTCGCGAGCACGGCATCGATCCACCGGCGCTCGGCGTGGCCACCGCCCGAGCGCGACAACATCGTGCGCGCCGCTTCGCGCGCGATCTGCGGCGCGTGATTGCCGGCGAGCTCGTGCGCGCGCGCCCAGTCGCCGGCGGCTTGGTCGGCGTGACCGGCTTGATCGAGCAACGTCGCGCGCAACATCGCGAGCTCGGCGGCGCGGGCATACAACCTATTTGCTTCCGATTCGCCACCGCCGACCTCCGCTTCCGCGATCGATTCGCGCGCGAGCTCGACGAGCGAGCCGATCGCGGTGTCGAGCTCGCCGACCGCGTGATCGCGATCGAAGCCCGCCTCGGCGATCTCGGCGAGCACCGCGTGCGCTTCAGCGGCGGTCTCGCCGCCTCCGACCGTCGCGCGCCGCAGGCTCGCGCGCGCTTCATCCATCAGCCCGAGCATGACGAGCGAGCGCGCGAGCAGCAGCTCGTAGCGCGCGGCGGAGCTCTGCGCGAGCCCGGTGCCGCGCAGTCGTTGATAGAGGTCGGCCGCGACGAGGTGGTCGCCCTTGGCCGCAGCGATGCCCGCGAGTCCTGCGATCGCAGCGTGCTGGAGCGGATCGAGCTCGAGCGCGCGCGTCCATGCGGTCACCGAGTCGTCGATCGCCCCGTCGGCCGAGAGCAGCTCGCCGATCATCGCGAACGCGCGGGCGCCGGTGCGATGGTCGTCGCGTTCGGCGGCGAGCCGAGCGACATCGCGCCACGCCTCGACCGCAGCTTTCGGATCGCTGGCCGCGAGGATCATCGCGGTCATCTCGAACACCGCTGGATCGTTCGGCGCCAACGAGCGCGCGGTATCGAGCTCGTGGTGCGCGCCGAGTGGATCGTTGAGGCGATGGACCAGGACGTCAGCGAGGCGCAGGCGCAGCTCGACCGCGCGCACGTCGTCGGCCTCGACCGCACGCGATCGCAGCAGCCGCACGAGCTCGGTCCACCGCTGTTCGTCGCCGAGCCGGTCGGCGAGCGCATCCGCGGCTTCGGCCGAGCTCGGATCGTGCTCGAGCGCCAGCTCGTACAACGCGGTCGCCGACCGCGGATCGAGGACGCGCAACAATCGCGCGCCGGCGAGCGCGGCGAGCGCGGCCTGATCGTCGTCGACCTCGGCGCTCGCGAGTTGCGCGAGTTGCGTCAGATGCCGCGCTGCCTCGCGTGCGTCACCTTGCGCGAGCGTGATCGATCCGAGCGCGGCGTGCGCAGCGCCGAATTGCGGCCAGCGGCGGAGCGCTTGGCGTGCGAGCTCGAGCCCGTCGAAATACCAAGCCGGTCGCGCGGCGGCGAGCGCGAGGATCCGCTCGAGCAACAACGGCTGATCCGGACCGCCCGCGGCCAACAGCGCGCGATAGCCGCGCATCGCTTCCTCGACGTGACCCGCGCGCACTTGATCGTCGGCCGAGTGCATCAGGTCGTGGGTCGACGCGAGCTGCAGCGCCTGCGCGCGCACGCCGAGCTCACCGGTTCGCGATCCCGAAGGGCCAAAGCCGATCTCGATCGCAGTCCGCGCGATGCGGAGATGCACGAGCTCGACATCGTTCGTCGCCGGCAACCGCCATCCTGCCGGCGGCATCAGGTGCCACAGCAGGGCGCCGATCAGATCGATTTCGATGTCGCACAGCCCGCGCGAGTGCGGCCGCTCGACCATCCCCGGCACGTCGGTCGCGGCGAACAGCGCGACGAGCACGCGATCGGCCACCACCGGCCCGGGTGTGGGCAGGTGACCGTGCACCCGGATGTGGCTCGCGATCGCGCGAACGTGGACGCCGGCGGCGACGAGCTCGATCCGGAACGACACATCGGCGGTCGCCAACCCATCCGCGGCGCGCGCGCGAATCGACACGAAGCCATCGCCGAGTCGAGCGGCGACGCCGGTGATGCCGAGCCCAGCGAGGTGACGGGTGATCGCCGCAAGCCGGGCTTCGATCGCGGCGGCACTGGTATGGATCGCGAGCGTGCGCAGTCGCGTGCGCCGGCGCTGAAACCGCTCGGCCGCAGTCGTCGGGCCAGGCGCGGTGCCGAGGTCGGACACGTCGAGCTCGAGCTGATCGATCGTCAACGCGCCGACGTCGAGGCCGGTCAGCGAAAGCCGGCCGACCCCACCTGGCGCTTGAAAACTGAATGGTAGCCGCCGCGATCCGGCGGTCGCCTCGAGCACGGCTATGAAGGTACCAAGAAGCTCGACTCGGTGCTTACAGCTGCGCCGCTAGCATGCACGGTTGATACGCGTTCGGGACCGGCTTGCCGTTGTCGTCGGTTTCGCGCATCAGCCCGGTCTGATAGGTGATCTTGCCCGCCTTGGCGAGCTCGTCGCACCGGCTGGAGATCCACGCCGACAGGAACTTCTTCGCGCGCTCGTCGCGCAGCGCCTCGGTCTTCGCGGCGGCGTCCTTGTCGAAGTCCGTGACGTTCGGCGTTTGCTTCGCGACCAGCTCGACCAAGAGGTACGCGCCGCCCTCGCCTTGGTAGATCACCTTCGCGACCGAGCCGGGCTGCAGCTCGTCCCACAGCGCGGTCGTCGCGGCCTTGTCGGTGCCGATGCCAGGCATCGATGCGCTGTGCGGCACTTGGCCGAACCGCGTGACCTTCGGCTTCTCGACCGTGCCGAACGCCGGCAGTTGTTCTTTGACCGGCGCCATCAGGTCGATCGGGGCGGGAGGCGGCGCCTTGGCTGCGGTCGCCGGGGCCGCGCCACTGCCGGAGCCGGCGGCACTGCCACCACCGCCGCCGTCGCCATCGGCGTACCAGCCCGCGGGGCGATCCTTACCCGGGATCGAGATCTCTCCATGCCGCTGCTTCTGCTTCTGCAGCTGCTCGATGATCTGCTGCTTCTGCTCGTCGGTCATGTTCGGGTTGTCGAGCAGCTGTTGGATGTCGAAGTTCGGCGGCGCCTCTTCTTTGTCGTACAGCTTCTCGAGGTGCTTGCCCTGCGCGTCGGCGAGCGCGGTCAGCGCGGCGCTGCGAGCGGCTTCGTGGCTCCACGTCTCGCGCGCGAGCGTGCGCGCGAGCTCGCGCTTCACTTGATCGTAGGTCAAGTCGCCTTCGCGCTTGTCCTCGACCGTGACGATGTAAGCGCCGTCGTCGGTCGACATCACCGGCGTCAGCTCGCCCGGCTTGAGTGCCTTGATCGCAGCGGCGAGCGGTTGATCGGCGAACCCAAAGTTATCGACTGGACGCCAGCCGAGTAAGCCGCCGGCGACCTTGTCGGTGTCTTGGCTGTTCAGCTCCTTCGCGGCGTCGGCAAACTTCTGCTTGCCCGCAAGGATCGCGGTGCGGGCGGCTTCGAGCTTGGCCTTGGCAGCGGCGTCGGCTTTCGCGACGAAGATCTGGCGCAGCAACACCGCGGGGTTCGTGTGCTTGTAGGTGCGCTCGTCGGCGGCGAATCGCTTCTTGACCTCGTCATCGTGCGCCGCGAGGTAGCGATCGACTTCGGCGTCGCCGATCTTCATCGCGGCGTCGTACGCCTCGGGCCTGAACGCGACGACGTCGTACGTGATCGTGTTGTTCTCGAACAAGAAGTGCGACAGCGCCTCCTCGCGCGACACCGTCACCGAGTCGAGCAGGATCTGCTGCATGATGTGCGCTTGCAGGCCGCGGCGTTGCTCTTCGTAGTAGCTGTTGATCGAGACCCGCATGTTGTCGGCCCAGCCGTGGACCGCCTTCGGGTTGAATCCGCCGTCGTCCTCGATCGCGCCCGGGATCGCGAGCTGATGGCCGGCGATGTAGAAGTGGCCCTTCTTGATCTCCTTGCCGACCGTGTCTTTGTCGACCGAGATGCCGCGCGAATCGGCTTCTTGCGCGAGCAGCTCGCGCCGGATCAATGATTCGAGCGCGACCTTCGCGCGCTCCTTGCCGCGGTTGTAGCCGTTCTGCGACGCGATCAAGTACGCGGTGTTGCTGATCGACGCGCCGTCGACGTTCGCGACCGCATTGTTGTCGGCGGTACACCCGCCCGAGTCGCGGTTGCCCTTGTTCTGCGGACCGAAGTTGATCACGAAGACCGCGATCAGGATTCCGAAGATCACGTAAATGAAGACCGACGCGCCCTGACGGCGCATGTTGTCCAGCATGCGTTGGAAGTTCTAGACCGCCCCAACGCTCACCACAAGGCCGGAGCTGGCATCGTACGAGGTGTTTGAAGCCAATTCGCGTTGACTCAAGATTGTCTTGCGCGTGGCCAAAGTCGCGTGATAACCCCGCCAGGCTCTTTAGGTTTCGTTTCGCCGAGGGCAGTCTCCCTCTCACGTTGTTCTTCGATCTCTTCCGGCGTGCTCACGACGCCGCGCTCGCCTTGTAGGAACACCATGCTCTTCGATTGGGTCTACGGAATGTTTTCCAACGACCTGGCCATCGACCTC
>CAZDGY010000210.1:0-8915 GCA_964504685.1 uncultured Kofleriaceae bacterium
GAGATCCTGATCGATGATCGAGGTGTTCGCGTCCGGATCGATCGCAAAGACGTAGGGCCCTTTGCTGCCGATCGTCACCGGGACGAGCAACAAGCCGTTTTCGAGCGGGCCGATCAGCGGGAACGTCCAGCGATCGCCCTGCGAGAACCCCGGCGGCGGACCGACCGAGCACGCCGCGGCGAAGCAGCCGAGAGCAAAGACGGCAAGTCTGCCCATCGCCGAGATGGTAGCTCAGGGCCGCGGCGGTTGCTCGGCGATCACACACTGAGCTGGCGACTCGCACGCGATCGGAAACGGGCTCGCATCGATCACCTCGAGGGTCGCGCCGATATAGCGGGTGTCGACCGGGACGTGCAGTCCGGGCACCTCGCTCGCGAGGTTCGCGGTCAGCGTCGGCAGATGCTCGCCGGTCGGCGACGTCGCCGCGATCGTGATCTCGAGCGGTAAGCGCATCGCGATCGGATCGCGCACGACTTGCAGCTCGGGAGCGTTCGCGTCGCCGCCGAGTGACACCGCCGCGCAGCCGGCGTTCGGGCAGCGATCCATCACCGCGCCCCAGCGACCGAGTCGCAGCGTGCGCTCCGCCGGCGAAGCTTCGCGCGGCGTCAGGTAGAACCGCTCGTGGTGCCAGTCCGCCGCGATCGCGAACGGCCGGAACAAGTCCAAGCCCAGCGTGCCCTCGAGCTCGCCGTTGTCGAGCCAGCGCTTGTCGCCGAACTTGACGAAGCCGAGGTGATCGCGCGCGACGCCCTGCGCATCGACGTGAGCCGCGAACCCGACGGTATCGATGTCGCGATGCGCGCCGACCTGATCGATCATCGTGAAGCTCGCCGGCTGGCTCTCGAGCCCCGCCTCCGCCCAATGCTCGGCGCGCAGCGTGCTCTGGGTCCGGCCGAAGTCGACCGCGAGATCGTAGGTCTTGCCGTTGATCGTCGTCTTGACAAGGTCGTTGACCACCGAGACGCGCTCGACGCCCTTGGAGTAGTGCACCTCGCGCGCACCGGTCGGCGGCGTGAACGCTTCCTGCGTCTTCAGCCAGGCGATGCCGCGCTCGCGATCGAAGCCGAACACGAGCGAATCCGCGATCACGTCACGGCCGATCACGCCGTAGATCCGTCGACCATCGGCATCGAACATGTTGCGGCCCCAAGTCACCGCGTAGAGCAGGCTGATCTGCAGGTCGCCGATCTTGACGTTCGGTAGGGAAATGCCGAACGTCGGGTGCGTCGTGTCGTTCTGATCGCGAACCCGCGCCGCTGGCTTTAGCGGAATGCCCGCGCGCGCGAACACCTCGCCATCGACGACGCTAACCCGGGTCTCGGGATCGATCGCGAACAGGAACGGCCCTTTGCCGTCGACCCAGACCGGCGTGAGCAACTTGCCGTCGGCGAGTGGATCGACGAGCGGGAACGTCCAGGTCGAGCCTTCCGAGAAGCCGGGCGGCGAGCCGATCGCGCACGCACCGAGGAGTGAAGCGAAACCGAGAGTGGCTAATGTTTGTAGTCGCGTCATGAGCTCACCGTACCGGCGTGCTCGCTGATGCCTTATTAAGCGCTCGTTAGCCGCCCTGGCATCACACTTCGCGACGCGGACCAGCTGAGAGCTACTCGCCGCACCAGGGTGTCGCAGTATCGGTGGTGGACGGCACATAGCGGCACGCTTAGGATTTGTGACATGCGCGTGATCGCGATCCTGGTGTGTTGCATGTGCCGCGTTGGGATCGCGCACGCGGACGATCCGGTGCCGACGCTGGTCGTGACGCTCGCGTCGGACGGCACGATCGTCGTCGGAGCAACGGTAGTCGCAGACGACAAGCTCGACGCCAAGTTTCGCGAGCTCGCCGCCGCGATGAAAGATCCGCCGCTCATGGTAGACGCCGACCACACGATCGAGCGCAAGCGGGTCGACGCGATCGTCGCGCGCGCGAAAGCCGGCGGGCTAACGCACGTCACCGTGGGCCATGTCGCGAGGCCGCCGCCGCGACCGAGCCGCTAGTCGCTCGCCGCGGCGGTCACGCAATGCTCGGGCGAGTCGCAGGCGCGCGGGAACGGGCTCGCATCGATCACGTCGAGCTTCGCGCCGGCGTAGCGCGCGTCGAGCGGGGTCGCAAGATCGCCGACGCCGGCGGGCAGGCTGATCGTCAGGGTCGGTAGCTTGTCGCCGTTCGCGGCGGTCGCGGCGACCACGAGCTCGAGCGGCGCTTGACCCGCCGATGGATCGCGCGTGACTTGTAGTTGCGGAGCAGTGTCGCCGCTGACTTGCACGGCCGCGCAGCCGGTCGAGCCGCATGGCAGCAGCGCGCCCCATCGGCTCATCCGGATCTGCTTGGCCTCCGCGGAGTCGACGCGCGGCTTCAGGTAGATCTTCTCGTGATCCCAATCGGCGATGAACGCGAACGGCTCGAAGAAGCTCAAGCCGAGCGTGCCTTCGAGCTCGCCGTCGTCGAGACCGCGCCGGTCCTCGTACGTGACGAAGCCAAGCTGGTCGCGCTCGACGCCTTGGATCTCGACGTGTCTCGCAATGCCAACATGATCGGTCTCCCGTGCGGAGCCGAGCTCGTCGATGACGACACCGTGTTTCGCGGCCGGAACGAGCGACGCCTCCGCCCAGTGATTCGGACGTAACTCGCTGTCGACGCGACCGAAGTCGAACGCGAGCTGATAGCTCTTTGCGTCGATCTTCGTCGAGACCAACTCGTTTACGACCTCGACGCTCGCTGGGTGTCTCCCGAAGCCGATCTGCATCGCGCCCTTGTGATACTCGAGGACGCGCGCGTCGGTCGGCGCGGTGAAGGCTTGCTGCGTCTTGAGCCACGCAACTCCTCGATCGCGGTCGACGCCGAACACGAGTGAATCGGCGATCACGTCGCGTCCGAACACGCCGTAGATCCGACGACCATCGGCGTCGAACAGGTGATTGTTCCAGGTGAGCGCGTTGACGAGCGAGATAGTCAAGTCGCCGATCCGTAGGTTGGGCAACGTCATCGCCCATGTCGCATGCGAGTGATCCAACTGGTCGACGAGGCGCGACTGCTGCGGCGCGGGGGTGATGCCAAGCTGGTGGAACACTTCGCTATCGACGATCGTGACGCGCGTGTTGAGATCGATCGCGAACAGGAACGGCCCCTTGCCGTCGATCATTACCGGCGTGACGAGCCGGCCGTCGGCGAGCGGATCGACGAGCGGGAACGTCCAAGCGGAGCCTTCCGAGAACCCCGGCGGCGCGCCGATCGAGCAGCCACCGAGGAGTCCCACGAACGCGACCGCACGCCTCGCCAACACACGTCCACGCTAACGCGTAGCGTGGACGCCGAATATTAAGGCCTCGTTAGCACTCCGAGCGAGTCCCGGGCGCCCTCGCAAGGCAGCCGCGCGAAGCGTTCGCGTACACGAGCAAGAGTGCAAGGGCCCACTGCAAGCGCGAGAGACGGGGCCCGCGGAGTTAGTGCCGCGTGCCGTCGGCGCCGACTTCCCAGACCATGCCCGAGTACATCAGCTTGTCGAGGTCACCGACGCCGAGCTTCGCCTTCGCATCGGCGATCTGCTGGTGCGCGAGCTGCTCGTAGGTCGGCTTGTCGTGGCGATAGAGCACGCCCATCGGCATCGGGAAGTGGGGCTGCACGAGCTGCGCGAGCACGCTCGCGTAGATCGCCGAGCCCTTCTCGGTGTGAACGAGCACACCCGGATCGCTCGCATCGCAGATTTCGGGTTCGAGCGAAGGGCCCAGCTTGATGCCCTTCGTGCCGTTCGCGAACAACAGCGGCTTGCCTTCGACGAGCATGATCTGCTTGCCGGCGGGATCGTCTTTGACGCCTTCCCACACGCCGTCGTTGAACACCGGGCAGTTCTGCAGCATCTCGATGAACACCCCGCCTTTGTGCACGTACGCGGCTTCGAGGATCTTCGCGAGGCCCTTGGCATCGGTGTCGGCCGCGCGCGCGACGAACGTCGCACCGGCGGCGAGCGCGAGCTCGATCGGGTTGAGCGGGTAGTCGACCGAGCCCGCCGGCGTCGACGCGGCACGCGTACCCAGCGCGGAGGTCGGCGAGTACTGGCCCTTGGTCAGGCCGTAGATCTGGTTGTTGAACAGGATGATCTTGAGATCCATGTTGCGGCGCAGCGCATGGATCATGTGGTTGCCGCCGATCGATAGGCCGTCGCCATCGCCGGTGATCACCCAGACGTCGAGCTCGGGGCGCGTGACCTTGAGCCCACTCGCGACCGCCGGCGCGCGGCCGTGGATCGTGTGGAACCCGTAGGTGTTCATGTAGTACGGGAACCGGCTCGAGCAACCGATGCCGGAGACGAACACGGTGTTCTCGCGCTTGACGCCGAGCTGACCGAGCGTGCGCTGGACGGTCGCGAGGATCGCGTAGTCGCCGCACCCCGGGCACCAACGGACATCCTGGTCCGTCTCCATGTCCTTCTTCGAGAGCTTGATCTTGACCGCGTCGCTCATACGATGCTCCCCGGCTCGACTGCCGCATGTAGCGCGACGGTCTTTGCAGGCGTGGGTCCGAGCAAGTTCTCGATCGCGGCGATGACCTCGCGAACCATGAACGGCTGCCCTTGGATCTTGTTGAGGCCGATGCAATCGACGAGGAATTGCGCGCGCAGGATCAGCCGGAGCTGGCCCATGTTGAGCTCGGCGACCAACACGTGTTTGAAGTTCTTGATCACCTTCGCGATGCCGGGCTCGAGCGGCGACAGCCAGCGCAAGTGGGCGTGGCTGACCTTCTTGCCTTGACCGTGCAGCGTCTGCTGCGCCTGGCGGAGCGCGCCGTAAGTGCCGCCCCAGCCGATGACCAGCACGTCGCCCGATTCGCCGCCAGCGATGTCGAGCTCGCCGATGTCTTGCGCGATCCGCGCGACCTTTTCGGCGCGGACCTTCGTCTGCTTCTCGTGATTCTCCGGCGCGTAGCTGATGTTGCCGGTCAACGCGTCCTTCTCGATCCCGCCGATGCGGTGCTCGAGCCCGGGCGTGCCGGGGATGACCCACTGGCGCGCGAGCGTCTTCTCGTCGCGTTGGTAGACGAAGTACCCGTTGGGATCGGTGCGATGCATGATGTCGAACCGCGGCAGCGCCTTTAGGTTCGGCAGCGGCCACGGCTCGGAGCCGTTCGCGATGTAGCCGTCGGACAGCAGCATCACTGGCACCATGTAGCGCGTCGCGATCTTGACCGCTTCGACCGCGGCGTAGAACGAGTCGCCCGGGCTCTTCGCGGCGATCACCGGAACCGGCGACTCGCCGTTGCGACCGAACACCGCTTGGAACAGATCGCTCTGTTCGGTCTTCGTCGGCAGGCCGGTCGACGGACCGCCGCGTTGCACGTTGACGATCACGAGCGGCAGCTCGGTCATCACCCCGAGGCCGATCGCTTCGCCTTTGAGCGCGATGCCCGGACCCGACGATGCGGTGACCGCGATCGATCCGCCGTACGCCGCACCGATCGCCGCGCCGATCGCTGCGATCTCGTCCTCGGCTTGGAACGTCAGCGTGCCGAAGTTCTTGAACTTCGCGAGCGCGTGCAAGATCGACGACGCCGGCGTGATCGGATAGCCGGAGTAGAACAGCGACTTGCCGGCGAGGTCGGCGCCTACGACGAGCCCGAGCGCGAGCGCTTCGTTGCCGGTGATGTTGCGGTACATGCCCGGCTTGAACACCGCGGGCGGCACCTTGTAGACGGTCTGAAACACCTCGGCGGTCTCGCCGTAGTGGTAGCCAGCCTTGAACACCTTGACGTTCGCTTCCGCGAACACCGGGTTCTTCGCGAACTGTTGGTAGATGCGGCGAACCTCTTGCTCGGGCTCTCGGCCGTACATCCAGAACACGAGGCCGAGCGCGAAGAAGTTCTTCGACCGACCCTTCTCTTTGTTCGACATCTCGCTGCCGTCGAGTGCAGCGTTCGTAAGCTGGTGAATGTCGACCGAGTGAACCTTGTACTTTTCGAGGCTGCCATCTTCGAGCGGGTTCGTCGCGTAGCCGGCCTTTTTGAGGTTCGCTTCGATGAAAGCGCCGGTGTTGACGATCAGCTCGCCGCCGTCGATGAGATCTTTGAGGTTCGTCTTGAGCGCCGCCGGGTTCATGCACACGAGCACGTCGGGCGCATCGCCCGGCGTATAGATCTCGGACGCCGAGAAGTGGAGCTGGAAGCCGGAGACGCCGAACAAGCTGCCGGCGGGTGCGCGGATCTCGGCGGGGAAATCCGGGAACGTCGAAATATCGTTGCCCGCTTCCGCGGCCGCTTTCGCGAACTCGGAGCCGGTGAGCTGCATGCCATCGCCGGAGTCGCCCGCAAAACGGATGACGACTCGATCCAGCTGCTTGGTATCCATCGCGATTACCTCTACAGAGTCGCCGGTCGGCGAGTGGCGCGGACCTTACCAGCCTGCCGCTACGAACCCAAGAGCTTGCTAGCCCTGCCTCTGGCCGGTTGGTTGTGGTGCAACGGTTGAGTGATCACGCCTACTTGCTGCGGTACCGTCTGTGCGTGCTCCGCTCTCTTTGGTTCTCGGGAATCGCTTTGGCGTTGGTCGGCTGCCCGGCGCCAACGCCGACCAAGACGCCACCGACCGGAAGCGGGAGCGCGGTGGCGGCGAAGATCGGGCTCGAGTCCGCGCCACCACTCGCGACGCCGGGCGAGCGGATGAGTTATCGCCTGCAGCTGCAAGGGGTCGTGCTCGCGACCTACGAGCTCTCGGTCGGCGACCTCGCCGACGTGGACGGCAAGAAAGCGATCGTCGTGCAGAGTCACGCCAAGGCGGTCGGGCTCGTCCAGATCGTCGCGAAGATCGATGACTTCTTCACGTCGTGGGTCGACGTCACGACCGGCCGGCCGTTGCGATGGGTCACCGACGAGTTCGGCACGAAGAGCTCGGACAAGGAGCGCACCGACGTTCATTTCACGCAGCGCACCGGCGACATGTTGCCGGTCGAGTTTCACCTGAACGACGACAAGCCGATGCCCGAGCCGCAGAAGCTGAGCTTTCTAGAGGTCTGGGACTACAACTCGTTCTTGATCGCGCTGCGTCGCTGGGAAGCCCCGGTCGGCACGAAGATCACCGCCGAGGTCTTGCGCAGTCGTTACCTGTGGCACGTCGAGATGACCGTGCACGGCAAGGACCAGCTGCACACCGACCTCGGCGATCTGCCGGCACTGCGGCTCGACGGCCACGTCTACAAGCTCGGTCGCGACGATGCGCGGTTCCCCGATTCCGACGAGCGCAACTTCTCGGTGTGGATCAGCGACGACGACGGCCGCGTGCCGTTGCTCGTCACCGCGCGCACCGACTACGGCGACATCAAGCTCGAGATCACCGACTACCAGCCCGGCACCGGACAGCGGCTCGGCAATTAGCATGCGCGAACAGCGTTAGTTGCCGACGGTTGCCCACGCGTCATCGCCGGTCAGCCACTGGGTGACCCAGGTGGTGAGCGAGACACCGCCCGCCGGTTGAGCGAGCGTTGCGAGCTGACCGAGCATCGTGTGGCTCGTACCGGCGAGCTCGAACACGTGGGTCTGCGCGTGATCGAAGTGACTCGTGATCAGCGCGCTCTGCGCTTCCGCGATCGGCCCGGTGTAACCGAAGTACGCCGTGATCGTCGCGTCGTTGTCCCACGTGAGCAGGCCGACGCGGCTCGCGGGCTGGGCGGCGACGACGGTGTCGAACGCGGCGGTGAGGTCGCTCGCGCAATCGGCGCAGCCGGTCGGAAACGCGAGGTTCCACGACGATTGCCACAATCCGTAGTTCGCGTAGACCGGAATGAATGGCGACGAGTCTTCGAGCAGCGCGAGGCTCGCAGATGGCCACGCGTCGGCGAAGCGCAAGAAATTCAGCGTCGCGCCGTAGCCGCCGGCGCTCGAGCCCGAGACCCAGATGTTCGCCGCGTCGGGAAACGTCGCGTGCAGCGCGTCGACGAAAAGCTGCGCGTTCGTGCCGCCGGTGTGATGGATCGGCATCTGCCCGGCCACCATGTAGTCCTTCACGTTCGTGCCGGCGTGAAGATCGGCGGTGCAATACGGGACGAATACGAAGCTCGCGTTGGCGAGCGCCGCGTTCCACGAGCGATCGACATCGAGTACCGCGACATCGGTTGCGAGATTCGCGGGGCCGTAGGTCGTCGTCGTATTGATCGCGGTCTTCAGTACGAAGCAGGTGTTCGCGTCCCAGCACGCGCCGCCGCCTTGGAAGTAGACGAACAGATCGCTGCCGGAGGTCGCGCGGTTGATGCCGAACCCGGCGGGCGTGCCGTTCGCGCAAGTCGAACCGGGGATCTCGACCCACACCCACTGGTTCGGCGTGGTGTCGATCACACCGCTGTCGCTCGGACCACTATCGGGGCCGTGTCCGCCGTTTGCCGGGGAATGACACGCTGCGAGTAGCGCGAACGGTAACAACCGCATCGCGCAATTGTAGTCCGATATGGCTAGCATCTCTGCAATGAGGATCGCACCCGCGTTCGTCACGCTCGCCGCAGCGGCGTGTACGACGACGTCGCACGGCCAGGTCATCTCCGCCGACCTCGCCGGGGGCACCGGGATGATCGTGATCACGCAGAGCAACGCGATGCTGGCCCAGTCGGGCTTCGAGTGGGGCGGGGTTTCGCCGGCGATCGGGCCCGCACAGGCCGACTTCTATCTCGGCAACGACAACGTCGATCCGGTTAGCGGCGCGCAGCTCGGCACCTACGCGACGATCGGCTGTGATCCGCTCGACTGGCCAGCGCTCAGCACCGGAGGCCCTACCCCGATCGCGTCGCTCAGCTGCGACCTCGATCTCATGCTGCTCGGCCGCGACGGCATGTCGACCGAATACATCGGCGCGGTGACCGACGGAACGATCACCACGATGTCGAGTCTCGACAAGAACGGCAACGGCACCGTGACGCTGCAGTTCGACATCGCGACGCCGGTG
>CAZDGY010000211.1:0-8894 GCA_964504685.1 uncultured Kofleriaceae bacterium
ACCGGGCCCCGCCTCGCCGTCTTGCATTGCGCCAGGCGCCCAGCTCGCGGTCTCGCCGATCCGTACGCGTGTCACGTGCACGTGCTCGTCCTCGTCCTCGGCGTGGCGTGGTCGCGTGACCTCGCGCTCGCGCGAAAGGCGCTTCTTCCCTGCGCTCGAACTCCTCCTCGGGTGAAACGAGGCTTGTGGCGCGCCACAAGACCTGAGGATGTCGAGCCAGCTGGGCCCGCACGGCTGGTTCGCTTCAAGTCCGCAACAGTGGCAGAGTCGGGACGAGCCGCATGCCGCCCGTCCATATCATCGACGAAGACCAACGCAGACGTAGTCGCCGCAACGTCGTTGTGTTGGGCGACGCCGCCCGAGTCGGAGTTCTCGCCTCGCTCGACGATCTACTGCAGGGGCCCCCGCGGCCGATGGTCATGGCCCGCAATCCACCGCCGCCATGGTCCACCCCGCTGGCCCCTGTTGTTGAAGAACGATGTGTCGTCGTAAGCGGCTCCTGGCGCAGCAGCCCGGGTTCCCGTATCGAAGTGAGCTTGATCGACGGCCTTCGATCAGACGGTAGATCGCTCCACGAGCGTATGAGTGCATCCGACGGTGCGATCGTCGCAACAGACGTGGCGTCGGCGCCATCTGCACACGCGCTCGCCGAGCGAGTGCAAACACTTGGTCTGCCAGCCGTCGTTTTTGTCGAAGGCGGAGCGCTCGACCATCTGCTCGATGACATCGCCGACCGAGTGCCACCGCCCGCTGAGACGGTAGGCACCCCACTTCGGTTTGATGTGTTTGCCATCGAAGATTGCAGATGGGGCAAACTGGCGTGGATACGCGTTCGAGGGAATACGCTGTCGGCAGGGACGGTGGTCGTCAACGCGCGCACTGGCGCTAAGGTGGACGTCCGCCGGTTGGTGCGCATGCGCTACGACGAAAAGGAAGAGCTCCCCAGCGCTTCGGCAGGCGACATTTGCGCGCTGTTTCGCGGCTTCGCTTGCGAGGTCGGCGACGTCTTCTCCGCGCCAACGATCGCGTAAGCGATCGCGAGCAGCTTGCGCCGAATCCCAAGCTCGCGTGGCAGGCCGATCACTGCGCCGCACTCCGGCCCCCGCGCTTCGAGCGTCCGCATCGCAGTACGGCGAGCTCAGCTAGCCACTCGGCACGTCCGAATCGTCCTTGGGATCGAGCACGCGACCACCCTTCGATCGGAAGTCGTGCAGCCGCATTCCCAGGAAGCGGACCGCGAGCAAGACCGCCTGTAGCGTAGACGCGCCGATCACTCGTGTCGATCTGCACGGGAATCCCAACCGCGATCCTGCCGACGTTGCGACGTCCATCGGGATACAAGAAGACGAAGGTCGTCTGCTCGGACAAACGTTCGTTCGCCACTCCACCGTCCGCGGTCACGCCACCGAGGGCGTCAGCGCGAAGGCCTTCTTCCCAAGCGAGCCCGCAGCGCGCACCCACTACCACGCGAGCGCGGCTACCCAGCGCGAGGAGTTCGAGCGCAGGGAAGAAGCGCCTTCGCGCCAGCCCGAGGTCTCGCGACCACGTCTCACGTCATGGTCATGACGCGAATGCGAGCTGGACGCCGGGCCCATTGGAAGCTGGCGAGTTGTGGCCCGGCGGCGCGGACTATGTCGCCGGCTTGTCGGCTTCAGCGGAGGCTTCAGCGGGGGCCGCCGCGGCCGACGGAGCCGCCGAGGCGCGGCGGGCCGCGCGAGCCGCCTGGGCCGCGAGCCGCTCTTCTTCGCGCCGTTGCGCGAGATCGAAGTGATTGCGCGCCGCGCGCGTGCCGAAGATGAAGCCGAGGAACATCCCGACCATCAACACGCTCGGGATAAAGATGACGTGCTCTGGCGTCATGAGTTCTCCTTCGCAGCCGCGTCGAGGTCTTTGCGCAGCTGTGCGATCTCGAGCTTGAGCGCTTGCTGGCGTCGCCACAAGAACACGACGAATCCCGCGGCGATCAGCCACATCGCGGCATACGCGAGCACGACGTGGCGCTCGTTTTTCTGGATGTGATAGTCGGCGTCTTGATGCGCTTTCTTGATGATGTCGTCGTTCGTCTGGTCGCCGCACCACTTCTTGGCGTCGTCGGCGGACAGGTGATGGCCGATCTCGATCACCATTTGCCCGGCGAACGTCGGATCGGCTTTCATCGTGGCGAAGCACGCGTCGGGCTTCGCCGGCTCCTGCGGTGCGGGCTGCGCCGCTGCGACGCCGGCGAGAGCGAGGACGGTAACGACCGTGATTGCGAGCTTCATGACAGCACTCCCAGATCGAGCCCGCGTTCGCGCAGCTCGCGCAGCTCGCGCTCTGCGCGCGTGCTCTGCAGCCGGACGAGCACGAGCGCGATAAACCAGAACAAGAACGCAGCGACGCTGAGCCAGAACGCGAGCTTGTACGACGTTCCGAGATTTGCGACGACGCCGTCTGCACCCGACGGCGGGTGCGAATCCTGGCCGACCATCGTGTAGATGAACGGCACGCCGACCATACCGAAGATCGCCATCCCGGCCGCGATCCGATCGGCGCTCGGGCCGGCGAATTTCCGCACGAGCGTGCAGCCGACGAGGATCAGCCACAGCAACAGCGACATCGTCAGCCGCGGCTCGGTGTTCCACCACACGTCCCACGCCGCTTTCGCCCAGATCGAGCCGGTCACCAGCACGACGAGGCCGAACGCGACCGCGACCTCGGTCGCCGAGCTGGCGAGCTCGTCCCACTTTGCCTTGCGCGTCTTCAAAAACAGCGCAGACGAGATGCCGGCGACAAACACCGCAATGAACAACATGAACGCGTGCGCGACGTGGAAGTAGAAGATCCTGTGGTTGAAGAACAGGCTGTTTGCGTCGAGCCGGCCGTCCGCGGTGTTCGCGTACTGGAGCGGCGCCTCGAAGAAGATGAACCACAGCGCCACCGCGAAGCCGATCGCGGCGAGCGTGACGAAGACCGGAATCAGCCGATTGCTCATTCGATCACCAGGGACTCGAAGACCCATAAGGACAGTACCAGGAACGCGAGGTCGTAGATTCCGAGGAACTCGATCCAATACCAGGCCGCGTCGAGGTTGGGCTTCTGGGCCACTAGCGCCGCGGTCGCCTTCGTGCCCGCCACGAACAGCGGTACGAGCAGCGGGTACAGGATGACCGGCAATAGGACGTCGCGCGAGCGGACCTTGAGCAGGGTCGCGGCGAACACCGAGCCGACAACCGCGAACCCGATGACGCCGAGCAGCACCGCGAGCACGAGCTGGACCGGAAAGTCGAACAGCGGTGCGTTCAAGAACAGCGCGAGCAGTGGCACGACGACGACCGCAACCGCCAGCACGAGCACCGCGATCGCGATCGCCTTGCCGAGAAACACCGCGAGCCGCGGCACCGGTGACAACAGCAGCGCGCGCATCGTGTCGTTCTCGCGCTCGCGATCGAACGCGCGGCCAAGGCCGATCGTGCCGGTGAACGCGAGCGCAGCCCACAACATGCCGGCGACCGAGCCGCGCATCGCGCGATCCTCGTGCGGAAACGCGAACGTGTTGATCACGACGAGCAGTCCACCGAAGAACGCCATCGTGTAGACGATCTCGCGACTGCGCAGCTCGACTCGAAGATCCTTCCACGCGATCCGCGCGATCTGACTCAGCATGCCTGCATCCCGTACTCGTACTCGTACCCGATCCCTGCTCGGTCGGGGCTCGTGCGGCGGCTAGTTCGCGCGCTGATGATAGATCTCCTTGAGTCGCTCGTAGCTGTAGCGCTCGCCGCGTTCCTCGAACACGAGCTGGCCGCGGCGCAGGATCGCCACGTGATCGGTGCGATCGGCGATCGCCTCGAGATCGTGGGTCACCACGACGACGATCGCGCCTTGCGCTTTGAGCTCGCCGAGCTGCTCGCCGAGGCCGAGCGCACCGTCGCGGTCGAGACCGGTGAACGGTTCGTCGAGGAGGACGAGCGATGGCTTCGTGAGCAACGCACGGGCGAGCGACAGCCGCTGCAGCATGCCGCGCGAGTAGGTGCGTGCAGCCCGCCCGCGCGCTCTCGCATCGAGGCCGACGCGATCGAGCAGCGCATCGATGCCGGCGCGCGGCGCAGCGACGCCGTAGAGCCCTGCGAACAGCTCGAGGTTCTCGTGCGCCGACAGCTCGCCGTAACACAGCGACGCATGCGCGAGCATGCCGATCTGACGGCGGACCGCCTCGGGTCCGAGCTCGCCGTCACCGGTGCGATAGCTGACGGTGCCGCCGCTCTGACGCACGAGCGTCGACAAGATGCCGAGCAGGGTTGTCTTGCCGGCGCCGTTGTGACCGAGCAACGCGCACATCGCGCCGGCGCGCAGCTCGAGCGTCACCCCGGCGAGAGCGCGCTCGCTGCCGTATCGCTTTGCGACCTTATCGACCGCGACGCGCGCCAGGGGAGTCAATCCCACAGTTCCTCGAGCTGGGACTTGAGCGCGGCGCGGCGAGCCATGTCGCCGCCGGTACGCTCAAGCTCGACCAGCTCGTCGAGTAGCTTGCGCTTGGCCGCAGCGCGCGCCGGATCCTCGTCGCCCTCGCCGGGCCGTCGCTTCATCGCGAACCACAGGCCGGCGAGCATCGCGGACACCGCGAGCACGCCGACGATTCGCGGCACCCAGCGCGTCCACGCGGCGGCCGATGGCAACCCGCGGATCGTCATCGACATCGATCGCTTCGGCAGGATCGTGATCGGCGCGATCACCTTGAAGCTCATCGTGCCTTGCTTGACGTCCTTGGACTTCACGCCCGGGGGCAGCGTCAGCTCGAGCCCGGGCGTCGAGAGCACCGCGAGCTGGCTCTGGTACGAGCCGAGTGGCAGATCGAGCTCCCACGACACCGCGCCGTTCTCGACCGGCAGCGAGAACCCTGCGTTGAATGGCCGACCGCCCGGGGGAATCGGCCGCACGATCTTGAAGCCCTTGTCGGCGTCGATCGCGACCTCCGCTTGATCTTTCTCGTTGATCGCCGCGCCCTTGAACCCCTTGGGCAACGGAATCACGATGCCTTCGGGACCACCCGAGTACGGCGACCACGACGTGTTCGAGACCTCGAACTGGCCGCGCACGCCGAGGAACGCGTCGTCGAAGTTCGCATCGAGGCGAAAGGTGAACAGCGAGCGCGGGTAGACGTAGATCGAGGCGTGGGTACCGTGCGCGTCGACCGGCTGGAACGGCAGCGATCGAAACAGCTGGCCGCGATTGACCGACTCCGCGTACATGACCGCCGGCGGATTCGGCACGTCGAACGACGTCTCGTACTTGCCGCGCGACGGCCACTGCGCGACCACGTCGAGCCGGCCGCCGATCTTCGACACGTCGAATGGATTCGAGATCAGCGGCTTGCCGTTGATCGTGAGCAGCGCTTTCTGCTTGGCCGCCTTGTGCACTTCCATGTGGACCCAGCCGTCGGCCGCGGTCGTGGCGACGACGCCCGCGTTCGCGTCGGTCGAGTCGGCGGGCATGATCCGGACTTCGATGTTCGGGATCGGTTCGTTCTTGCCGACCGGACCGCCGTGCAGCTGAATCTCGACGACGCCTGCCGGGAAGCTTTGCTCCGCCTCGAACTGCGCCTCGGCTTCGACGTCGCGCGGATCCGGTGGCGACAGCAGCGCCGCCGAGCTCGCGAGCTCTTTGTGACTCGCCGCGTCGTACAGGTGCACCTTGGCGGTCGTCTCCGGCACGACTTCGAGCGTGACCGCGACCTTGCCCGCCGGCAGCGTCTCGTCTTGGTGTTCGAGCTTCGTCAGGTCGTCGATCGGCGGGCTCGCCGCGTCACGCTTGTCGCTCGACAGGAACATCACGACGCCGAGCTGGGCATCGAGCACCGCCGGGTTCGAGAACAGTCGATCGATGCCGCCGCCGCGCGGCAGCTTTGTCATCGCGAAGTACGACGTCGACCCGGTGCTGTCGAGGTCGGTGAAGTCGACCCGGCCGTGCGCATCGGTGTCGAGCGCGGCGATCGTGACCGTGTCGTCGGATTTGTAGCCGACGAGGAACACCTTCGCGCCGACCGCTGGATCCTTGAGCTCGTCATAGACGACGGTCACGCCGATCGACCCCGGGCTGTTCGATTGCTCGCCGCGCGCTTGGCCACTGATCTTGCGCGGCTCCGGCATGCCACCTCGCCCGCCCGCTGCGACCGGTGCGCCACCACCGGCGCCGGTCCATGGCCGCGTGGTCAACATCAACTTCATGCCGCCCGAGTCCGGCACGTTGAAGCTCTCCGACGTCACGTCCTTGTTGCCGGCGTCGGTGATCTTCGCCTGCACGGTCGCGCCGCTCGGCAGATCCTTGAACAGCGCGTGACCGCCGGCGTCGGTGCGCGCTTGGCGTGGCGTGCCATTGACGGTCAGCGTGACCACGCTGTCGGCGACCGGCGACTGCGGCCCGCCGGCGACGACAAACACGGTGACCGTGCCGCGCGGCAGATCGCCCGACGGTAACGGCGTGCCGACCGCAGCCGCGGGCTGAGCGACCGCATCGGGCGCGACGCTGATCGCCGCGACCGCGAGCGCCGCCGCAAGCCAGATCCGGGCAGCGCTCACGATGCGACCTCGTCTTCGGCGGCATCCTCGTCGCCGAGCGCCTTCGTTCCTGCTTTGCGCTCCGGCTTGGCCTCGGGCTCTGCCGGTTTCGCGTCGTCTTTCGCTTCCGCTTTGGCGTCTGCCTTGGCCTCTGCCTTGGCCTCTGCCTTGGCGTCGGGCTTCGCGTCGGGCTTGGCCTCGGGCTTCGCGCTGGCCTTCTTCGCTTGCTTGGCCTTGGCCTTCGCCTTCGCGGCGGGCTTGTCGTCGAGCGCTAGCCGAGCCTTGATCTCGCGATCGATCTGTTCGCGCGCGGTCGCGGCTTGGCCGGCGTCCATCCGCTCGAGCTCTTTGATCACTTCGATCGCCTGGGCGCGGTACCGCGCGATCATCTCGTCGAGATCGCGCTGTGACAGCTTGCCCATCTCGTGATCGAACTCGGCTTCCTTGATCGCTTTCAACAGCGTCTTCTTCTCGCGCTCGAGCTCGCTGCGCGCGCCTGCGGGTCGCCCCCAGCCGCCTTCGTCCTGTTCGCCGCCGGCCGCTGCGACGCCGGTGCGCCACAGATTGTAGACCGTCGAAACGACCGCGAGATAGCCGAGCGCAATCACGATCACCGGCGGCGTGAAGTGGAACCGGTTCTCCCAGAAGATGAACATCCAACCGGCGACGAGCGCGACGAGGAACACACTGTGGCGAACTAGCCACTGGGTCGCGTGCGCGAACAGCCGGAACGGTGGCGCCGTCGTCATCGTCACTCGGTGCGGGACAGCTCGTCGTCGAGCTTGTCGGCGTAATCGTCGTCGTCGGCAGGGGTGGTCGACTTCGCGGCCGGGGTCGACTTCGCAACGGCCGCCGCGGAAGCGGTCACCGCCGGCGTCGCGTGGCTTCGGCCCATCCAGCGGCGTCCGGCGACCAACAGCAGCCCGAGCGCTCCGACCGCCGCGATCGACGGAAACAGCCAGCTCACCCGGCTGCGCGGGTTGACGAGCACGCGCTCGCCGCCGTAGTCGGCCACGAACGCCGCGATCACCGCTTCGTACGCTTGGTCGCGCCCGGCGTCGGTCGACAGGTCGAACACGGGCCTGCCCTTGTCGTCGGTCTGCGCCATCAGGTCGATGATCTTCTTGCGCAGCTGCGATGCGGTGCCGCAGTCGCAGTCGAAGATGTTCTGCCGCGTGCATCCGCCGCACACGCAGTTGAGGTCCTTCATCGCGCGCGCGGTGGTCTCGGCGACCGCATCGACTTGCGCGGTCGGCATCGTCTGGGTCGTCCAGCCGGCCGCCTGAAGTGCAGCCCACAGCGTCTCGCGACTCGGCCGATACTCGGCGGCGTAGCCCTTCGCCTGCTGGCCCATGCCCATGCCGGCTTCGACATGCTCGGCGCCCGCCGGTGCCGCGCTCGCTTGGTGCGCGAGCCCGAGCAGACCGGCGAACGCGACGCCGATGATGATGCTGGTGTCGGCGACGCGGCCGAGCTTCGCCCGCGGCTTCCACTGCATCGCGTCGACCAGCCGTTGCGGGATCAAGCAGATCAGGGTGCCGCCGGCCATGATCAAAAAGCCGATCCACACCCACAAGATCAGCGGGTTCACGAAGATCCGGAAGTTCGCGAGCCCGGAGTCGAGGTCGTAGCCGGTCAACACCAAGTAGATGTCACCGCCGCCGAGCTCGTTGAGCTGTTGCGGCCAACCGCGCGTGCTGATCGCGACTTCAGACGTCGTCTGCTGCTCGCCCTTCTTGAAGTTCCATTTCGCCGGATAGAGCGTGTCGATCCGATCGCCGTCGAGATAGATGCCGACCTGCGCGGTGATCGCGGTCTTGTTGTCGTCCGACGTGTGGATCAGCCGCTCGTAGACGAACTCGTAACCGGCATACTCGAACGACGCGGGGCCTCCGCCTTGAGGCGCGCGCGCACCTGCTTTGGCGATCGTGCGGTCGACCATGTGGTCGTACGCCTTGCCGGCGAAGCCCATGAACAACACCGCAACGCCGAGGTGGACGATGTAGCCGCCGTACTTGCGGCGCTTCGACAGCACGAGGCCGATCATCGATGTCACCGGATCAGAGCCGGTCTGGCGGCTGCGCACCATCATGCCGCGGAAGAACTCTTGGCCGATCGAGCCGAGGACGAACCCGATCAACCCGAAGTTGATGAGCGAGATAGGCAGCTTGAAATCGTCGGCGAAGATCGGGCTGAGGTGCTTGGTCTGCGGGAACAGCACGAGCGCGCCGAGCACGGTCGCCGCCATCATCGCGAACGGGAACACGAACTGATTCTTCAGCCGCTCGACCGTGGTCTTGCGCCACGCGAGCAACGGCGCCGCGCCCTACGCGAACCCGAGCGCCCTCCACGACGTGACGA
>CAZDGY010000212.1:0-8889 GCA_964504685.1 uncultured Kofleriaceae bacterium
CCATGAACCCTGTGATGTTCTGCAAGAACAGCAGCGGGACGTTGCTCTGGTTGCACAGCTGGATGAACTGCGCGCCCTTCTGCGACGACTCCGAGAACAGGATCCCGTTGTTCGCGAGGATGCCGACCGGGAAGCCGTGCAGGTGCGCCCAGCCGCACACGAGCGTCGAGCCGTACAGCGGCTTGAACTCGGAGAACCGCGAGCCGTCGACGATTCGTGCGATCACCTCGCGAGCATCGAATGGCACTTTGACATCGGGCGATGCGATCGCGAGCAGCTCGTCCGCGGCGTAGCGCGGCGGCTCGACGACGCGCGGCAACGGCTGGCCGGCTTTGCGCCAATCGAGGTGCGCGACGATCTCGCGACCGATCCGGATCGCGTCGTGCTCGTCGCGGGCGAGGTAGTCCGACACGCCCGACACCCGCGAGTGCATCTCGGCACCGCCGAGATCTTCGTGGTTCGTGAGCTCGCCGGTCGCCATCTGCACGAGCGGCGGGCCGGCGAGATAGACCTGCGCCTGGTTCTGGACCATCACGGTGTAGTCGCTCATCCCCGGGATGTACGCGCCACCCGCGGTCGAGCTGCCGAACACGAGACAGATCGTCGGTACGCGCGCCGCCGACCGCCGCGTCAGATCGCGAAACCCGCGGCCGCCGGGCACGAAGATCTTCGCCTGGTTCGGCAGATCCGCGCCGGCCGATTCGATCATCGAGATCGCGGGCAGCCGATTGTGCTCGGCGATATCGGCCAGCCGGCCGGACTTCGCGACCGACAGCTCGTTGACCGCGCCGCCTTTGACCGTCGCCTCGCTCGCGGTGATCACGCACTCGACGCCGGACACCTTGCCGACGCCGCCGATCACGCCGGCGCCCGGGACGTAACCCGATACGCCGTGACCGGCGAGTGGACACAGCTCGAGGAAATACGAATCGCGGTCGAGCACGAGCTCGATGCGCTCGCGCGGCAACAGCTTGCCGGCCGCTTTGTGCTTCGCGGTGTACTTCTCGCCGCCGCCGACCGTAGCCTCGCCCAGCGCGGTACGCAGCTTGTCGATCGCGGCGAGGTTGGTCTCGCGGTTAGCACGCGCCTCGACCGAGCGCACGTCGACGCGGCTCGCGATCACCGGGTACGGCTGCTCGGACACGCGGCGACGTTACTACGCCCGGCGTGCGGTATGGTTTGCCCGTCATGGCGAACGTCATCGAAGAAGCGAAGTCAGGACGGGCGAGCTGTCGTACTTGCAAAAAGCCGATCGCCAAGGGCGAGCTTCGGCTCGGCGTCGAGGCAGCGAATGCATTTGGCGACGGCCCGAGCCTGCAGTGGCACCACGTCATGTGCGCGGCCGAGAAGCTGCCGGCCGAGCTCAAAGCCGCGCTCGATACCTATCCCGGGCCGGTGCCGAATCGCGCCGAGCTCGACGCCGCGATGCAGAAGGCGATCGTAGGCGGCCACGCGAAGCCCGGCGGCATGCCGTACGCCGACCGCGCCCCGACCGGCCGCGCGAAGTGCATGCAATGCGAGCAGCCGATCGACAAGGGCAGCTTGCGGGTCGCGGTCGAGCGCGAGATCACGGTCGGTGCGACGGTGCAGACCGGCGCGGGCTACCTGCACCCGGCGTGCGCTCACAACTACAAGAACGACGAGGGCATCGCCGAGCTGATCGCGGGCTTGCGCGTCAACTCGCGCCTGCCCGAGGCCGACCTCGCCGAGGTCATCTCGATCGTCCAGGGCGGCTAGCCGGCGGCCCGCGCGGCGTACTATCGCGCGCGATGGTCGACGACGACGACGGCAGCACCGACGAGACGCTCCAACAGCCGCCGGCGACGACCCTCGACGGTCGTGCCCCCAAGCGCCCCCGAACCGATCCCGCGGTTGCGGCGACAGCGGTCGTCGATAGCGGGGTTGGTACCAATCCGGTCGGCGGTGCGCGCTCGCGTGACATCGCGATCTCGAATGCGGGCGATGGATCGCGTTACCGGCTCGGCGAGCTGCTCGGCCGCGGCGGCATGGGTGAAGTCGTGGTCGCGTTCGACGACCAGATCGGACGCGAGGTCGCGATCAAACGAATCCGCTCCGATGATCCCAGCGCCGAAGAGCTCGCGCGGTTCGTCCGCGAGGCACGCGTCCAAGGTCGGCTCGAGCACCCCGCCGTCGTTCCAGTCCACGACCTCGCTGTCGATCGCGACGGCAAACCATTCTTCGTGATGAAGCGAGTGCAGGGAACGGTGATGAGCGCGCTGCTCCGCGATGGAGCCGACGACGCCGTTGTGCGCCGGCGCTTGCTCCGCGCATTTGCCGACGTCTGCCTCGCGATCGAGCTCGCCCATTCGAAAGGCGTCATCCATCGCGATCTCAAGCCGTCGAACGTGATGCTCGGCGATTTCGGCGAGGTCTACGTGCTCGATTGGGGCATCGCGCGAGCGGTGACCGAGCCGGACGACTCCGGCACGATCGCGCGCCCGAGTCAGCGCGACCTCAAGCTCGATACCGGCGACACGCAAGCCGGCACCGTGCTCGGCACTCTCGGCTATATGGCGCCCGAGCAGCTGGCCGGCGAGCGTGCTGGACCCGCCGCCGACATCTACGCCCTCGGCTGCATCCTCTACGAGATCGTCGCCGGCCATCCGTTGCATCGCGACCATCGCCCGTTGTCGAGCGTCGCGATGCCGACCGTCGACTCGCGGCCCTCCGCCGCGAACACGGATGCACCACCTGAGCTCGATGCGATCTGCGTGGCGTCGACCCAGCTCGACCCGGCCGCGCGACCTTCTGCACGCAAGCTCGGCGAAGCAATCCAAGCATTTCTCGATGGGGATCGCGATGTGGCGATGCGCCGCGATCTCGCGATCGCGCAGATCGCCGAGGCGCGCACGGCGATCGCTCGAGGCAACGACGAAGCGAACCGGCGGCTCGCGATGCGCGCTGCGGGCCGCGCCCTCGCCCTCGATCCGACGGCGACCGAAGCGGCCGAGCTCGTCACGACGCTCGTCCTGCGCCCACCGAACGAGATGCCTGCCGAAGTCGAGGCGGTTCTCGAGAAGGTCGATACCGAAATGGCCCGATCGCAAGGGCGGTTCGCCGCGCTGTCGCTGTTCGGTTACCTCGGATTCGTTCCGCTGCTGCTGTGGACCGGAGTTCGCGACACGGGGTTCGTCGTGGCGTTTGCCGCGCTCGCGCTCGCGAGTGCGTTCCAGGTCTATCGGCTGACCCACCGCGACCGCATCACGTCCGGCGGGATCTACTTCAACGCGTGCATCAACGCGCTGCTGATCGGCTTGATCTGCCGGATGGTCGGGCCGTTCATCATCGCGCCGACGCTCGTGGCCACGACGTTGATGGGATACGCCGCGCATCCGCGATTCGGTCGGATCAGCATCATCGCGATGATCCTCGCGTCATCTGTGCTCGTACCTTGGGGCCTCGAGCTCGTCGGAGCGGTCGCTCCAACGTACAAGTTCGTCGACGGCACGCTCGTGCTCGACTCGCCGATCGTGAGCTTCCACTCTGCGCCGGTGCAGATCGCGTTCGCGGTGTTGCTGGTCGCGCTACTCGCCGTCGTGGCCGTGCTGTCGCGGATGATGGCGGAGCGGCAACGCGAGGCGAGCCGTCGATTCGAGCTTCAGGCGTGGCATCTCCGCCAGCTCGTCCCGCCGCCCGAGGCCGCGGAACCTAAAGCAGCGTAGCGCTCGGCGGCTTCACGCGAACACTGCGGCGGTCGGGTCGTCGACGTCGCGCTCGAGCTCGCGCGCGACCGCGAAGAATCCGCCGGCGAGAGCCGCGTATCCGAGCGCGATCGCAGTGCCGACGATCACAGGCACGTCGCCCGCTATAGCCAACGCGATCGTGGGAACGATGACGAACGCCGCGAGCCGGATCGCGAGCGAGCGCGCTAGCCGAGTCGCGCCCCGGTGCCGGGCGTAGCGCCACAACGCGACAGTCATACCCCCGAGCGCGGCAGCCGCGACGAGTACCGCCGGCAGCATGCAGTCGAGCGGTGAAGCTTCGCTGGACACCCACATCATCATCGCGAGCCGCATGTGGGACGCGGTGGCGCCCCAGTGGATCACCAAGTACGCCGACGCGATGACCGACGCGCATGCACCGGCGAACGCGATGTTGACGAGCAAGCTCGAGATCGCCTCGTGATGGGCACGTGCGATCTGCGTCGCCGCGACAATGACCCCGATCGCGACCACGATGCCGACCAAGGTCATGGCGATCAGACTCGCAACGACGTTGGCAAGCGACACGACAACGCAGATGATGGCGCCGGTCGCGGCGAGCCAAGCGACGGCGCCAGCGAGTCGGCTGCCTCGGACTGCGCTCGCGATGCGGCGGAGGCCCAGCCGCTTCCCGCGCAGGCCGTCCCCGACCGCGCCGAGTACGACGAACGCCGCGCCAAGGGGCGAGACCACGAGCAGAACCGCAACCCAGACGTCCGGGTCGTGCAGCGCACGGTAGAGCGCTGGCGGCGGATGCTGGAGCAGCGCGAAGCCGATCGCCGCAACGACGAGCCCGACGGTCAGACGGCGCGACGTGACCGCCAGGCCAGCGGCGGAGATCACCGCTGCCGCCGAGCCGATGTACTCCACGACGGTGATCGCGATGAACATCAAGCGCGCGTCTTCGCTTTCGGTCGCGACAAGGCTGACGCTGACGCCATAGAGCTCCGGAACGAGCCCGAGCACTGCCGCTACACCGGCGACCCGTGCCGCTATCACTCGCCACCCCGATTGAACGCGCGCGACCTGGAACGCGCCGATCGCGATCATCACCGTGCTCGTCGCCGTGATGGCGAGCTGCACGACCGATAGCCGCAACCACCTCGCGTCCGAGCTGACGACCCCAGCGACGATCCACGCCGCGAGCACCAACACCGGGATCGCGTAGCCGACGTACAGCGCGCGCGGCACGGATCGCCACATCAATAGCCTTCGAGCTTGCCGATCACTTCGTTCATGATTTCGCGGGTGCCGCCGCCGATCGGATAGAGCCGCGCGTCGCGATAGAGCCGCTCGACGAGCGTCTCTCGCATGTAGCCATAGCCGCCGTGGAGCTGGACCGCTTGGTCGCACACGAAGCTGCACATGTCGGTCGCGACGTTCTTCGCCATCGCCGCGAGCCCCGCCGGCTGCTCGCCGCGCAACACACGCGTCGCCGCTTCGCCGACGAGAGCGCGCGCCGCCGCGATCCGGCTCACCATATCTGCGAGCTTGTGACGGGTGACTTGAAAGCCGCTGATCGGCTTGCCGAACGCCTTGCGCTCTTTCACGTAAGCGATCGATTCGCGATACGCGAGCTCGGCGATCGCGACGCATTGTCCGGCGAGCCCCAAGCGCTCGCCCGCGAAGTTCATCATGATCATCGGGAACGCGCCGTTCTCGGGGCCGATGCGATTGCCGATCGGCACGCGGCAGTCAGCGAAGTGAAGCTCGGCGGTGTCGCTCGCCCACCAGCCGGTCTTCTTCAGCTTCTTCGACACCGTGAACCCTGGCGTCCCGCGCTCGATCACGAGCAGCGATACTCCGCCGTGGCCTTCGCCGCCGGTGCGCACTGCGGTCGTCACGAAATCGGCGCGCGTGCCCGACGTGATGAACGTCTTCGCACCAGTGACGACGTAGTGGTCGCCATCGCGCACCGCGCGGGTGGTTAGCGAGGCGACATCGCTGCCGCCGCCGGGCTCGGTGATCGCGAGCGCCGCGATCTTGCCGTCGCGCAGGCACGGCGTGACGAAGCGGTGTTGTTGCTCGGGCGTACCGAACCGAACGATCGGCGGCAGCGCGATGCCATGCGTCCCCACTCCGACCATCGTGCCGACCGATCGTCCGGCGAGGATCAGCTCTTCACCGGCGACCAGCACGTGGCCGAGATCGCCGCCTTGGCCGCCGAGCGCCTCGGGATAGCCGATGCCGGTCACGCCGGCTTGCGCGGCGGTGCGATAGAGCTCGACCGGGAACTCCTCGTCCTCTTCCCATTCCGCGCCGTGCGCCGCGATGTGGTTCTGCGCGAATCGGCGCGCGGTTGCACGGATCGCGAGGTGCTCCTCGGTCTCGAACAAATACACGGCCGGACCATACACCGGTACGTCGTGGTTCCACCGGCGATGCGATGCCGCGCAGTTACCGGTGGTCGGGCGGTTGCATACACCACCGGCATGCGTCGCCTTGTCTTGCTCGCGCTCGCCGCGTGTCCGTCGCCGAACCACAGCTCCAGCCCTGATGCCGGCTCCGGCGATACGGGGGTAACGACATCGGCCGATTTCTATGTTGCCACCGATGGCAACGACGCGTGGTCGGGCACGCTCGCCGCGCCGAACGCCGACGGTAGCGACGGCCCATTCGCCACGATCGCGGCCGCGCAAGTCGCGGTGCGCCCGCTGGTCGCGTCGCGCTCGACCCCGATCACCGTCGCGATCCGCGGCGGCACATACTCGCTGACCGCACCGCTCGCGTTCACCGCCGCCGATTCAGGAACCGCCGCGGCGCCGATCGTCTACGAGGCCTACACGGGCGAGACGCCGATCGTGAGTGGCGGCATCGCGATCACCGGCTGGCAGCAGGCGTCCGCCGGCGTGTGGACTGCTCAGCTGCCCGCGAGCGCGAGCGTCGACGAGCTCACCGTCGCCGGCCTCCGCCGTTACCGGCTGCGCACGACCGAGACGTCGTACCTGCACAACGCCGGGCAATTCACGTTCACCGATACGCATACGCCGCCGGTGAACCCACCGTGCACGCCGTACGCGCCAGTGACGGGGCAAGCGAACACCTACGCCTGCTTCGACCGGTTCTACTTCACACTCGGCGACCTCGATCCAACCTGGGCCGGGCTCGCCGACCCTGCGCACCCGATCGAGATCCTCGGCTTAGAGAACTGGACGATCTCGCGCATGCGGCTCGACCACATCGACACGACGTCCGGCGTGAGCGGCGCCGGCGTCGCGTATCTCACCGGCTCGACCGAATCCGGCGTGTTCTTCGGCTACAAGCCCGGCCATCGCTACCTCGTCGAGAACGTCGCCGAGCTGCTCGCCGATCCCGCGGCGCACGGCGGGCGGTTCTACTTCGACCCCGCGAGTCACGTTGTCACGCTGCTCGCGAATCCCGGCGAAGATCCGACGCAGGAGACCGCGATCGCGCCGCAGCTCGCGCAGCTCGTCGTCGGCAGCGGGGTCGAGCACGTGACGTTTCGCGGCCTCACATTTGCCGACACCGCGTGGGACGCGCCGGCCACTGGTTTCGCGGCGATGAACTTGCTCGCCGTCGGCACGCCGGCCGCGCTGTCATTCACCGACCCGACCGACATCGTGCTCGATGGCATCACGGTCGAGCACGTCGCGGGCTTCGGCGTCGAATTCGTCGGAGCGAGCGCGGCGTTCACGCCGACCGCAGATCAGCCGTGGGCGGCGCAGGTCGTGCATTCGACCCTGGCCGATCTCGGCGCCGGCGGCATCCGCGTCGGTTCGCAACCGGCCAACGGCGACAGCGACGCGAACGTCGCCCAGTACGTGTACCTCTTTGACGACGCGATCGTCGGCGGTGCTCGCCTGGTCATGGGCAGCGCGCTCGCGATCGGCAACGCTCATCATGTCACGCTCGACCACGCCGAGATCAGCGACTTCTACAACATGGGCGTGTCGCTCGGCGAGTCGCTGAACTGGATCGCGAGCTCCACCCACGACGACGCTATCACCAACTCGCACATCCACGACCTCGGCCAAGGCGTGACCAGCGACATGGGCGCGGTGCACACCGCGGTGGGCGTGAGCACCGGCAACCAGATCGTGGGAAATCTGTTTCACGACATCGTCCAGAACAGCGACACGGTCGGCTACGGCGGCGACGGCATCTACCTCGACCAGGGCACCACCGGCTTCACGGTGACTAACAACGTGGTTTACGACGTCACCGCGGCGGCGTTTCACTACAACGAGTCGGAGCACGTCACCCACGCCCCGCCTGCGGTGCCGAACGAGGTCGCGAACAACGTGTTCGCGCTCGCGCCGCAGATGGTCCACTACGGCGCGGTTGGCAACGACGGCGGCCACGACATCGACTTTGCCCATAACGTCTTCTACTGGGATCACCTCGTGCCGACGCCCGGCGAGAACGCTCCGAGCCCGATGTTCGGATACCTCACGTGCAACGATCCGACCGCGCCGCTGCCGTGCCCGAGCTACTTCAGCTTCTCGGGCGATCTGTGGTTCGACTCGAGCGATCCCAACGCGGCGCGCTGGAGGTTTCTCACCGGCTACTCGTCGGACAAGACCACGACCTACCAGCTGTGGGACGCGGCGGGCTGGCAAGCCTTGGGCGAGGACCCGACCGGCGCGATCATCGGTGACCCGCTGTTTGGCAACGTCGCTCAGCACGACTTCACGGTTGGCGCGGGCTCGCCGGCACTCGCACTGGGCTTCCAGCCGATCGACCTATCGACGGTCGGGCTGGTCATGCCGCGCACGGTCGCGCCGGTCGCGCCCGCATTTCCGACCAGCGCGCCGGCGAGCTTCTGACGGCGTGATACCAACGGCGGATGGCCCCGCCGGCTCGCCTGCGCCGCTCGTCGCACCTCTCGTGGTTCGCCCACATGGGTGCGGTGTACTTGTTCCACGATCTGTTCGGCTACTTGATGGAGATGAGCGCCGACATCGCCGACCTGATCGAGGCCTTTGCCGACGGTGCCGAGACCGCTCGGGTGATCGAGCGCTTCACCGGCCGGTTTGAAGGCGCGGATCCGGCGCAGTTCGTCGACGTGTTGGTCGCTCACTCGGTGCTGAACGAGCCGGACGACGACGAGCTCGATCAGGTGTGGCCGTTCGCGGCGATCAAAGGCAAGTGGAACGTCTGGCAGCGGCGCGGCGAGCGGCTCGTGCTGTGGACCGCGTGGGGCGAT
>CAZDGY010000213.1:0-8883 GCA_964504685.1 uncultured Kofleriaceae bacterium
TTCGCGACCAACAAGACCAGGAACGTGCCGGCGATCAGCGCGGCGGCGACTAGCGTCATCAACTTGCCGTGCAACGGCAACACGCGGCCGACGACGTAGGCGATCGCCGCGGCGCCCGCGATCCGAACGACGCTGAGCAACGGCAGCGTGGCGCCGAACGCGCGCCGCAGTTGCCAGCCCGAGATCAGCGCTCCGACCGCCATCGCGGCCGACGTCACCGACGCGACGACGAGCAACAGGTCGGCGGAGCCGGCGTACATCGTGATCGCGATGTAGTTGCCGACGATCGCGAGCGCGAGCGTGATCGCGGCGGAGGCGATCGCCGGGCGCGATTGACCGGCGCCGTTGAGGATCGTGCCGGCGATCGCGAACATCGCGAACGCGACGTTGCCGAGGGCGAGCACGCCGAGCGCCGGTCCACCGATCGCGGCGAAGTCGGCTTGGTAGAGCACGCCCATCACGTCCGCTGGCTTCGCGATCATCACGACCGCGATCGCCATCGCGAACATCAGCGAATAGCGCAGCGTCACTTCGATGTACTTCTTGGTCGTGTCTTTCTCGTCGGTGAACGTCGAGCGCGACACCAGCGGGAACACGACGAACGTCGCCGCGATGATCGCCTGATACGACACCCGCGCGAGGTTCTGGACCGCGGAGTAGTAGGCGACCTGAACGTCGCCGAGCGTGCTCGGCTCGGCGTGGTATCCGGTCGCGCCCGGCGCCCACGGCAGGACGTGCGCGATCGCGGCCGACATCGCGTCGGCATGTGCGGCGAAGTGCTGGGTCGTCAGCCTGCCAAGCAAGATCGTGTCGACGAACATCAGGCCGTTGAACAGCAGCAAGTAGATCGCAACGCCGCCGAAGAACTTCGCCATCGGCGCGACCGGTAGGCGCTCGCCGCCGGTGCGCGGCAAGCCGACCCACAAGATCGACACCGAGAACACCAGCAAGCTCGCCGCGACCCAGCCGCTGATCACGCCGACGACGCCGAGGCCCGCCATCGCCGTGCCCAGCAAGCCGATCACGCGCAGCGTCGCCGACGTGATGTCGAGCCCGGCCTGCTTGTGGAACGCGTGGGTGCCGTTCGCGGTGCCGATGAACACCGCGTAGAACGAGTAGATGCCGAGGATGCAACCGGCAAGCATCAGCGGCGCGGTCTTGCTCGCGTCTTCGAGCACGTAGCGCGCGACGAGCGGCCCGGCCGCGATGAACGCGATCGCGATCGGCAGGCCGATGCGGACGTGCATGCGCAGACCGGCCGCTTGGACCAGCCGCGCCTTATCCGGCTCTTGCGCGGAGTAGCGCGAGACCGACTGGATCGTGCCGGTGACCGCGACGTTGTTGAACCACGAGACGATGTAGTTGACGAGCGAGAACCGGCCGAACTCGGCGCGGCTCAAGATGTTGGGCAACTTGAACGTCACCGCCATGCCGGCGAACAAGAAGTAGAACTTCGCAAACGCGATGTAGAGGACACCGCGGCCGGCGGTCGCCTTGCCCTGCTTCGCTTCGCTGTTCGCCTCGTCAGGCATCCGGTGGGTAACTAGCGCGTATCACGCGCGATCCTACCGGGCCACAAAACTACTTCGCTAAGTGCTTCTCGAACAGCGGGGCGATGCAGGTCACGTACTCGCCGCAGTCGGTCTTGGCCAGGCATGCGGCGGCGGCTTCGGCCTCGCCCGGCAGCGGCGCGTTCGCGCTGCACGTGCTCGCGATCGACGCGTCGGTCGAGTCGTTTGCCCATTCAGCCTTGGCCTGCGCGATCACGCCGTTGCGATCGGCCTTGACCGCATCGGCGATGCCGGCGGGATGGTCGAGCTTCGCGCGCAGATCGACGAGCATCGGGATGTACTGATCGGTGCATGCGCGGGCGCGCACGAACACGTCCGTACACGGCTGCGCCGGCGCGGTCGATGCGGCGACCGGTTTTTGCGACGGCGTGGCCTGCGCGTCCTGCGAAGCGCAACCGGGGATCGACGACAACACGAGAGCCGCGAGGGTGAGAGCGCGAAGCATAGTGACTCCTTGAGGTGAGAGAAAGCTCAGGTCTGCGGCATGCGGCGGACGCCGACCGCGACGAGAATCCACGAGACCGCAGCGATCGAGCCGGCGAGGATCGCCGGGGTTAGTGACTCGGCGAGGCCAGCCAAGAAGGTCTGCGCGAGCTGCGGCGGCGCATCGTCGCGCGTGACGAACGCGCAGACCGTGGCGATGTCAGACGCGATGCCGGACAGCGCCGCGAACGTCAGCGCGACGGTGAGCGCGCGGATCAGAGACAGACCGCGCGGGTCCGCGTTGCGAGCGAACTTGACGCTGGTGAACAGCATCGGAATGCCGATCGCGAGCAACAAGAACATCACGTAGCCGCCGGCGAGGAAGAACCGAATCATGAAGACACAACGCGCCCGTTCGCCCGGCGTGACAAGAAAAGTTGTGTCACAGGCCGTATGGGTGTGCGTTGACGCTGCGTGGACGACGCGGCTGCAGCCGAAGCCAACTGGGTCGCGGGCTTGCGCCGTGGCGATCCAGGCGCGTTCGACTCGGTGTTCGCCGCCTATCGCCGGCGGCTGTTCGGCTATCTCGTGCGGATGGCGAGGCGGCGAGACGTCGCCGAAGATCTGCTTCAAGATACCTTCGTGCAGCTCGCGCAGCATGCGACCCGGCTCTCCGCCGATACGAAGCTCGGCGCATGGCTATTCACGGTCGCGCACCGCAAGTTCGTGAGCTGGACCCGCGCGCAGCAAGTGCGCGCCCAGCTCGCCGGTGATCTGCCGACCGGCGCACAACCCGCGACTAGCGAGCGCTCACCGGTCGAAGCGATCGCCGACTCCGAGGTGCAGCTCGCGCTCGAACGCGCGTTCGCGGCGCTATCGCCGACCTACCGCGAGGTCGCGCTGCTCGTCGGCGTCGAAGGGTTACAACCGGCGGAGGTAGCCGTGATCCTCGGTCTGCGGCCGGACGCGGTTCGGCAACGACTCGCGCGCGCTCGTGCCGAGCTTGCGCAGGCTCTCGGCGAGCACGCACCCGCGGCGTGGAGGTCAGCATGAGCACGCCTGACAACGGCAACGACAAGGACGCCGCCGGTCTCGCCGACGCCGCCCGGCAACTGCCCGCGATCGATCTCGATGCAACGACCGCCGAGCGGATGGCGCATCGCGTACGCCAAGACCTCGGGAGACGACCATCGCCAAAGCGGTTCGTCGAGCCGATCGTCGTCGCGATCGTCGCGGCGAGCGCGATCGTGTGGGCGGTGTACGAGGTCGTGCAGCGGCTGTCATAACGGCAGTCAGTTCGCGCTGCCAACTGAGGCGTGACGCCGTAGTAGAGTCCACCGCCTCGATGTCGCGCGCGCTCCTGGTAGTCGCCTTGGTCGCGCATGGCGCTGCCTCGGCGTCGGCGAGCTGCCCGGCGTTGTTGCCTAAGACGCTGCCGATCGCGCGCGGCTCGGTCGTGGTCGACGGTTTGCTCGACGACGCGACGTGGGCGGATGCGTGCTTCGCCGAGGACTTCGAGCAGAAGCAGCCGACGTTCGGCGCCAAACCGACTCATCCGATCAAGATCGCGCTCGCGGTAGACGCGACCACGTTGTACGTCGGCGCGCGGATGTGGGCCGGAAGCGCGGCCGAGATCGATGACGCGCTGACCTCGCGCGACGACACGCGACAAGCCGAGCGGTTGATCGTGTCGATCGATCCGTCGAACACCAAGCGGCTGGCCTATAGCTTCGCGGTCACCGCGCGCGGCGTGCGCGCCGACTGGATCCACCTCGACGACAACTCGTACCAGCGCGACATGTCGTGGAACCCGGTGTGGGTCGCGCAGGCACGGATCCTGCCAGATGGCTGGTCGGTCGAGATGGCGATTCCGCTGTCGCAACTTCGCTTGCCGCGGACGCCGGCCCAGAGCTGGGGCATCAACTTCGATTGGTACATCCCGCACCTCAGCGAGGACGTGTTCTGGCGCCCGGTGCCGCCGGATCAGACCGCATGGGCGAGCTACTTCGGCGCGTTGACCGACCTGCCGCCGATCCGACCGAACCTCGCACTCGAGCTCATGCCGTACGTCGCGAGCCAACTCGCGATCGCCGAGTCGCCGACCGATCGCCTCGCCCACCGACTCGCCGCCGGGTTCGAGGCCGGCATGGATCTCAAGCTGCGACCGCTGCCCGGGCTCACCGTCACCGGCACGATCAACCCCGACTTCGGTCAGGTCGATGCCGATCCGGAATTCGTCAACCTCACCGCCTACGAGGTGCGCCTGCCGGAGCGGCGGCCATTCTTCGTGGAGAACAACTCGTTGTTCGCCAACGCCGGCGGCAACTACTTCTACAGCCGGCGGATCGGCGGGTTGCCGCGCGGCGGCACCGAGCTGCCGGTCGCCGACGATCTCGCGGTCCCCCAGCAGGAGCGCATCCTCGGCGCGCTCGCGTCCGGCGGCTACATCGCGCCGCAGACGCAGATCGCGGTGATGAGCGCGGTCACCGATCGCACGAGCGCCGACGCGATCATCGACGGCGCGCACACCACCGCGGTGGTCTCGCCGCTGACCTCGTTCTCGGCCGCGCGGATCGAGCAGCAGGTCGGCGTGTCGGTGCTCGGCGCGACCGGGACGCTGGTCGAGCGCGCGCTCGGCGGCACCCAGCTCGATCAGCTGCTGCCTTCGTCCGCCGGCGTGATCGGGGCCGACGCGCGGCTGCGCACGAGCGATCGGATGTACGAGCTGCGCCCGTACGCGGGGCTCACCGGCGTGTGGGGCACGGCAAACGCGATCACGCTGGTCGAAGAGGACTCCGCGCACTACTTCCAGCGCCCCGACGAATCACACGTCCATCTCGATCTCGACGCGCACCACCTCTACGGCTTGCATGCCGGCATGACCGGCGCGAAGCGCTCGGGCACGTGGCTCGCCACGACGTACCTGAACCTCGAATCCCCAGGGTTCGAGCTCAACGACCTCGGCACGCTTGCGAGCGCCGATGACATCGACGCCGGCGCCCAAGTCACGCGCCAGGACGAGACCCCGGGCGACTACTTGTTCGACTGGGATGTCTCGGCCGGCGTCAATCAGTCGTGGAACTTCGGCGGACTGCGCAAGCCGCTCGATATCAACCTCAACGGCGGCGCCGAGCTGGTCAGCTTCTACGACTTCTCGGCGAACCTCGACATCTACACGCCGGGTTACTCCGACGAGCTGACGCGTGGGGGCCCGCGCATGTACGTCGGTCCGGCCGGCGCGCTGACGCTGCGCGCTTCGACACCGTATGGCCGCTCGAAGCAGCTGTACACGCGCGTCGAGCTCGACGTCAGCCCGACGCTGCAGCAAGGCGTGATCGCGACCGCCGGGTTCAACTGGCGGGCGCTGCCCCAGCTGCGCCTCGATATCGCGCCGACCGTGACCGACATCGGCAACCATCGCCAGTACGTCGACGTGGTCGCCGATCCCGACGAGTACGCGACGTTCGGCAACCGCTACTTGTTCGGCCACCTGCACCGCGAGGAGGCGTCGCTCGTGTTGCGCGCGACGTGGTCGCTCTCGCCCGACTTGGTCTTCACGCTGTACGCGCAGCCGTTCGTGTCGGTCGGCAGCTACGACGAGATCGGTGAGCTCACCGCGGCCGGCAGCTCGACCGTGCGGTGGTATCCGATGACGACGCGGCTGTACGGGCTGCGGTTCATCGACGACAACGGCGCGCGGTTCTCGGTCGCGGAGCCGGACTACACCGTCGCCTCGGTGCGGTCGACCGCGGTGCTGCGCTGGGAGTTTCGTCCGGGCTCGACGCTGTACCTGGTGTGGCAGCAGTCGCGCGGCGGCACCGACCAAGAGCTGCCGACGCCGTTCGCGCACGCGAGCAGCGAGATCGTGACGCAGCCCGCGATCCATACGCTCGCGGTCAAGCTGTCATACTGGTTCGGCTAGTCGCTAGTCGCCGCCGAGCTCGGCGTAAGGCGGCCGCGCTACCACGGCGATGCCGAGCGGGCCGTGCAGCCCGGTCTGCGGGCCCTTGATCGTGACGACCGGCCCGATCGAGAGGTTGGGCTCGAATCCGGCCGTGTAGATCATGTAGATCGCGTTCGCGTCGTGATCGGCGACGTAGATCACCTCGAACGGGACGGTCTCGATCGCGATCGCGCTCGGGTTCATCAGCGGCAAGTCTGGCGATGGGGGAAACGTCGCGACCGGCTTTCCGGGCGTCGTAGCGTATTGGTCGTAGAGCAAGATTCCCGCGGTCGAATCGGCGGCTGCGACCATCTCTACGTCGGCGGCCGCTGCTTGGATGGTGTGCGCGGTCGGCGTGAACGAAGAGCTCGGCGCGACGTTGCCGGCCGTAACGGTGTCGTAGAACCCGACGTCGCCACCCGCGCCGTTCACCACGACGATGCCCTGGCCAAGGCTCGCGATGCCGACCGGCTCGGTCAGCGCTGTCTTGGCGCCGATGAGCTCGGTCGCGGGTTGGCTACCGACGAAATGAAACACGCCGGTGTCGCCGCTGCCTGTCGGGCTACACGTCGGACAGGTCGCGACGAACAGATCGTTGTTGTAGTCGAACGCGAGCGCTTCCGGCGAGCCCATCCCGGTCGCGGTGATCGTGTTGGCCGGCGCGACCTCACCCGCCGCGTACGGCGGATAGACCGTCACCGTCCCCGCCTTGCGATTCGCGACGAAGATATTGCCGGTGTAATCGAACGCGATGCCGGCCGGGGTCGACAGCCCGGTCACCGTGCCGCCGATCGTGCGAATCGGAGCGGCATCCCCCACCGCGTCAGAGTCGTAGACCGTCACGCTGTCATCGTCGTTGGTGACATAGATCCCATACGCGGGTCCACCGCCGCCGCCACCGCCGCCGCCTCCGCCTCCGCCGCCACCCCCGCCATCGCCGCGATGCAGCGAGCCACTACCGCAGGCGACCAGGACGACCAAGCTGCACCAGGCGATCTTCATTCCCGCTGTGAATTGCAAGCGGAAGCCCAGTCGCAGCAGGGCCCTGACCGCCGCGCCCTGGCGACAGCCGCGACGCCGGTGTCGCGAAAATCAGGTTCAACGGCAACTCGCGACTCACGCGCGCGGCTTCGTGACGACGAGGTGCGCTTCTTTGTCTTTGTCGACGTAGCCGAACCGGAACGGCAGCTTGCGCCGAGGTTGGTCGCGCCATAGCGCGATAAACGCATCGTCGTGCCGCGTCTCCTGCTCGTTCGCGAGGAACGCGCCGTGATAGTAGCCGTAGGTCTCCTGCACCATCCCCGCCTCGGACGCATACGCGGGCGGGATGCCGGTGGAGTCCGACAACATCCACGCGAGGTGGTCGAGCATGTAGCCGCGGATCAGCGAGAAGTCGGAGTGCCACAGCATGTAGCTGCCGCCCTTGGTCAGCATCGTGACCTTGCCCTTCTTCTCGAGATGACGGATCAGCTGCGGATGCTTCTGCATGTACTCGTCGCCGAGGTTCCACGCGATGTGGCGATGGACGCGCACCGCGGTCTCGCCGATCTTGCGGTACTGGATCTCGACGTTCGCGAACGCGGTCGAGAAGCTCGGCGACTGCCAATCGTGCTTGAGCCCGTGGGTGTGGTGCTCGTGCGCTTGCTTGTCGAGCGTGTCGATCTCGGCCTGCTCGAGGTAATGGATGTCGCCGACCTCGTCGAGCGTGAAGTAACGCATCGACAGCGGCTCGTAACCGCCGGCGACGAGCCCGAGCAGGAACGAGCTGACCTGGCCGGGCAGATCGTTGCGCTGCTGCGCCGACAAGTTGAGGCTCGTGTTCGAGCCGACCGAGATCAAACCGCCGATTTCAGCCCGCAACGCGCCGAGGCTGCGATCGAGCGACGCTGCCGGTAAGCTCTCGATCCGGCGCGGGTCACCGGCGAGCTCGAGTGAGATCGTCGTGATCTCGCTCGCGTCCGGGAACGCGACCAACGCCGAGATCAGGTCGCCGCCGCCGAACGGATAGACGACGGTCTTCGGCGCATCTTTCGGCACGACACCGTCGAACCACGGCCGGCCGGCGACAAAGTATGCGGCGCGAAACTTGTCGATTTGCTCGCGGATTCGTTTGCAGTGGTGCTCGACGATCGCTTGCAGCTTGGGATCGGCGGCGATGTGATCGGGCAACGGGCCGTCACCGCACGCGGCGTTGCGATCGAGTAGCGTGGCGTCAGCGATGAACTCGGCACCGGGCAGCGCTGGCGGTGCAGGCGTTGCGGGTGCGACCGCGGCCGAGCCAGCGTTGACCGCGCGCGGCGGCACCGGCGCTGCACTTCCGGTCTCGGTCCGAGTCGACGCTTGCGAGCCATGACAGCCGGCGGCGACGAGCGCGGCCAAGAACATTGCGTTGCGCATGCCGGGAACCAACGCTCCAATCGCTGTCACGATTCCAGCGTACGACGATCTCGGCGCGCGACGCGAACTTACGCCCCGTGCCGGTGGGCCCTCGGACTCAGGCCTCAGCGACCGCGCCCTCGTACATCTTGTCGAGCATCCCCGCGTACTTCTTCTCGACGACCTTGCGCTTGACCTTGAGGCTCGGGGTCAGCTCGCCGGCGTCGACCGTGAGATCGACCGGGAGGATCGCGTACTGCTTGACGGTCTCGTACTTCGCAAGCGTCTTGTTGACCTGCGCGAAGAACGGATCGAGCAACGCCTTGGCCTCTTTCGAGGCGGCGACCTCGCCGTAGCTCTTGCCGCTAAGGCCGTTATCGCGCGCCCACTTCATGACCGCCTCTTCGTCGAGCGTGACCAGCGCAGTGACGAAGTTGCGCTTGTCGCCGTGGACGATCACTTGGCTGATGTACGGGCACGCCGCCTTGAGCTTGCCTTCGATCGCCTGCGGCGCGATGTACTTGCCGCCCGACGTCTTGATCAGATCCTTCTTGCGATCGGTGATCCGCA
>CAZDGY010000214.1:0-8868 GCA_964504685.1 uncultured Kofleriaceae bacterium
GCGTCCGCCGCTTATCTCGAGGCGGCGTCCGTGCCGGCGTTTCGTCAGCTCGCGACCGAGCTCGCCGTCTTCGGCGCGCCCGAACAACTGCGATTGGCCGCGGAGCGCGCCATGCGCGACGAGATCCGGCACGCTCGGGTGATGACCAAGCTCGCCAGGCAACACGGCGCGCACGTGCCCGTCGTGCGAATCAGGCGCGTCGGCGCGCGTTCTCTCGAGGCGTTCGCCCGCGAGAATGCGATCGAAGGTTGCGTGAAGGAGACGTACGGCGCCGCGATCGCACTACATCAGGCAGATCACGCGAACGATCTGGTGTTGCGCACCACGATGCGAGCGATCGCGCGCGACGAGCTGCGACATGCCGAGCTTGCATGGCAAGTCGATCGCTGGGCACGCATGCAGCTAGCTCCGCGAGCATCTGCGCGCATCTGCTCCACGCGACTCCGGGCCGCCGATCGTTTGATTGCACGCGAGCAGGAGTCGCGCGACTCGATGCTATCGCACACGATCGGCGTGCCAGAGCGCACGCGACGGATCGCGTTCGCGACTGCGATCCGCGCCGCGGAGTGGGCGTAGCCAGTCACAGATGCCTGAGCAGCTTCTCCGCGAATTGGTCCGGATGCTCGCGGTGCATGAAGTGACCGCCTCGCATCTCTTCCACGACGTAGCCGGCCGAGAACATCCGCTGGGCGCGGTGATAGTCCGCGGGATGCACGATCACGTCATCGAGTCCGGCGAACACGACGGTCGGCACTTCGATCCGCTTTCGCAAGAACGGCTGCGGACGGAAGCGCAGCTGCCGGTAGTAGCCGAACGCGGCATCGAGGCTCGCCGGATTCGCGAACGTCTCGCGGATCGCGGCGTGCTCGGCGGCATCTGGGCTCCACGCGGGTGACCAGCGCTTGTAGATCGCCGGTAGCGCCGCGAAGTTGTTCCTCGCGAATCGCCGCGCCGCGCCTTTCCACTTGTACGCGATGAAGTGGCGTACCTTCCACAGGGTCAGCGGCGATGGCCGGACCGTCGCGGTGTGCGGAATCCCGACGACGAATAGCTGCTTTACGCGCGCGGGATCGAGCGACGCCGCGGCGTACGCCGTGCCTCCGCCCCAGTCGTGACCGATCACGATCGCCTCCTTCTCGCCGAGCGCCCCGATCAGCGCCAACGCATCTCGCGCGAGCGTCTCGAGGTCCGGATCGCGATCGGGGATCGCGGTCGGCGTGTAGCCGCGCGTCCACGGGCTCACCGCGCGGTAACCCTTCGCGGCGATCAGCGGACGGACGTGATCCCACGTATGCGCGGTGTCGGGGAAGCCGTGGAGCAACAGCACGAGCGGACCATGGCCTTGTTCGAGATAAGCGAAGCGCAGACCATTTGCCTCGACGTAAGCCGGCTCGTTGAGCATGGTCGGTATGATGCACGAGGAAGAGCTCTCGACGCGCGCGACGTTGCGGAGCTCGAGTCAGTCACCGGGCGCGCCGATCAGCGGCTCGTCGGGCTTGAACTTGTGGTTGAGCACGGGCTCTAACCTCCCGCCACTGACCGTGCAGCTCGCTTCGCGCGGCGCGATCCTGCGCACATGACCGATCGTCCAGCGCTGCGCGAACTGGAGCTCGCTCGTCGCGATCAGCCGCTTCTGCGTCGTGCCGTCATCGGAGTCGCTGTACACGACCGTGATGCCAGAGGCCTTCGCGTCGAACCACGCGGGCAGCGTGATCGCGAGCAGGACGGGCTCGCCATCTTTCGCGGTCGTAGGTGAACGGCGGACCGCGAGCTTCTCGCTCGGATGGCCCGATCCGGAGAACACCGCGCCGTCAGCGATGCGAACGCCCCACTGCTTGGCGTCTGCCGCGCGCAGGTTCTCGCACTTGTCGAGTTGCTGCGGCGACGCGGTGTCGACGAGCCAGAGCTCGATGTGGTCGTCGAACGTCCAGTCTTTGCCGGGCCCGATCCAGTGGTCGTCGGTGACCTCGACGAGGAGCTCGCGGCCGACGATCGCCGCGCGGAACGACGCGTCGCCTGTGGCGCCCGGCTTGCCGTGGATCGTAAAGCCGTTGCGGCTGCCGTCGACGTAGGTCGCGCACGATCCGAGGTGCGTGACGTTGGCGACGCTGGTCGGCAGCGCGGGAATCGTCACCCAGCGCGCGGTCGGTCCGACGGGCTCGTTCTCTGACAGCGCGTCGCCCGCGGCATTGCAGCGAAAGAAGTGCGCGCTACCCGTGCCCGCGAACTTGAGCCAGCTCCAGTCATAGTCGGTGACGTTCGTGCTCGGGAACCGCACCGCGTCGATGCCGTGCTCTGTTGCGAAGCCGAGCGGGGCGAGCGTCAGCGAGTTGTCGTGCGTGTAGTGATCGGGATGGCCGCCGCCGCACATGTCCTCGTAGTCGAACGCCGAGGTCGAGATCGTCGCGTCATCGCCGACCGACGCGCATTGGCCGCTGAATCCGCTGGCGAGCAGCTGGCGGCGCACTGGCTTGTCGGCGCTACCGGTAACGAGCCATTGCTCCGCGGGCGTGCAGCCCGGGAACGCCGCATCCGGATCGGGGGCGCTCGTGAACAACGTGATGACGGCCTGCGCTTGGCCGGCGTCGGGATCGACGCTGGTCACCGAGGCGACCTTGCACTGGTCGCGCCCGGCGCACAACACGCGCGCGTACGCGGTCTTCGGCGCAGGCCCGGCGCGCACGACGCTGCCCATAACGGCGAGTGCGATGAGCGAAAGGCTCGTGCGCTTCATCGGGGCAATCGTAGCAACGTCTCTCGGTTCGCTGGTATTCGCGAGTCGTGGCAGTGCCGCTCGGTGTGCTGTTCACGAGCGCACACCGGAGCATCGGGCGGCCGTACTCACCGGCAAGCCCCGCGGCGGTGAGCATGGTGATTGCAGCGCGAGTGCCATCATGAAGAATCTCTCTCTCATCGCGGCACTTCTGATCGCAGCTCCAACCCTCGCCGTTGCGGACGATCGCGCGACGAACGCTGATGCGAACGCCAAGCTCAGCGACTCGGATATCGCGGTCGTCACCGAGCTCCATCATGCAAACCAGTCCGAGGTCGATATGGGCAAATTCGCCCTGTCGCACGGCACCAAGGCCGTGAAGGACTACGCGACGATGATGGTGAAGGACCATTCCGCGAACGACGCGAAGCTCGTGGCGCTGGCGAAGAAGCATGGGATCGCGAAGATCCCGGCGCCACCGGCGGACAAGTCGGAGATGGACGACATGACAAAGCTCAAGGCGATGAAGGGAAGCGACTTCGACCGCGCGTATGTCGATGCGATGGTCGCGGACCACGAGAAGGACATCACGACCGTGGCCGACGCGATCAACTCCGTTTCGGACACCGATCTCAGGGACCACCTGGTCGATACGAAGCCCGTGCTCGAACATCATCTAGAGAACGCGAAGGCTCTGCAGAGCGCACCTGCGCAAGCGCAGCGCTAAGCCAGCGCTCCAGATCGACACCATGGAGCGAGATACCGAGGTCCTGATCGTAGGCGCGGGTCCGACCGGGCTCGTGCTCGCACTGTGGCTCGCGAAAGCAGGCGTTCGCGTTCGCGTCATCGACCGTGTGGCCGAACCAGGCACGACGTCGCGTGCCGTGGGTGTTGCGGCGCGCACGCTCGAGTACTATCGCCAGCTCGGCATCGCCGATGAGGTGGTCGCGGCCGGCTGGGCGGCGCCCGCTGTCGATCTTTGGGTCGGCGGCAAGCGCCTCGCGCGTGCGGAGCTCGGCACGATCGGCGCCGGCTTATCGCCGTTCCCGTTCGAGCTGATGTATCCGCAGGACGAGCACGAGCGGTTGCTGATCCGGCATCTCGCCGAGCTCGGCGTACCGATCGAGCGGCCGCGCTCACTCGTTGGCTTTGCGAACGAGCCGGACGGCGTGCGCGCGCAACTCGACGATGGCACGACGTGCACCGCCGCGTACCTCGCGGGATGCGACGGCGCACACTCCGCGGTTCGCCACGCGCTCGGCATCGGCTTCCCTGGCGGTACCTACGAGCACGACTTCTTCGTCGCCGACATTGCGGGCGACGGGCCCGCGCTCGACGGCGAAGTTCATATCTCGCTCGATAGCTCGGACTTCCTCGCGGTGTTCCCGCTCGCTGGACCCGGGCACGCACGCCTGATCGGCACGGTGCGCCGGCTGCACGGCGTCGAGCCGCGCTGGGAAGACGTCTCCCCGGACGCGCTCGCGAGGCTGCGCATGGATGTCAGCGACGTCCGCTGGTTCTCGAGCTATCACGTACATCACCGAGTAGCGTCGAGCTTTCGCGCCGGTCGCGTGTTTCTTCTCGGCGACGCGGCCCACATCCACAGCCCGGTCGGTGCGCAGGGGATGAACACCGGCATCGGCGACGCGGTGAACCTCGGGTGGAAGCTGGCCGCCGTGCTTCGCGGCGAGCCCGAGAGCTTACTCGACAGCTACGAACCGGAACGCCGGGCGTTCGCGAACGAGTTGGTCGCGACGACCGATCGCGCGTTTCAGCTCGCCAACCGCGACGGGGTCATCGCGCGGCTCGTGCGAAGACGCCTCGCGCCGCTCGCGGTCCGCGCGATCCTCGGGACTGCAGTGGGCCGTCGCTTCATGTTCCGAAGGCTGTCACAGCTCGCAGTCACGTATCGCGATAGCGTGACCGAACCTGGCACCGGCGATGGCGCTGGTCGGCTTCGCGCCGGCGATCGCTTACCGTGGGTACCGGCGACCGATGGTGACGATAACTTCGCGCCGCTCGCATCACGCCGTTGGCAGATTCACGTCTACGGCGAAAACCTGCCCGAGGTTCACTCGAGCGCGCAAGTGAGGGTCCATCGGTTCGCATGGAGCGAAGCGGCGGGAGCTGCTGGCCTCGCACGCGATGTCGCGTATCTCGTTCGTCCCGATGGCTACGTCGCTGGCGTCTATGCCTAGACCTTAGTGCGCGATGATGGCGACGACCACGACGATGGCGATCCGCATCAGACGACCGGCTTGATCCCCTCGAGCTGCGGCGTCAGCTTCTTGCCGCGCAGGAGTAGCTCGTCCGCCATGATGTCGCGCAGTGTGTCGTCGAGGGGGCGCGGCGTCCAACCGAGCTGCTCGCGCGCCTTTTGCGGCTCGACGATCTGCGTGAGCGAGCCGGCGATCCCGCGCAACGCGTCGCTGCTGAGGAACTCGGGGAGCGGGATCACGCGCTCGATCACCGCGTTGATCGCGGCATTGAAACGCAGCAGCCACGAAGGAAGCACGATCCGCCGCGCGCGGAGCCCGCTCGCCATCGCGGCGCGCACGAACAGCTCGGGGAGCGAGATGTTCTGATCGACGAGGTGATAGCACTCGCCGGCGCGGCCCTTCTCGAGCGCGAGCACGTGACCGAGCGCGCAGTCCTCGACGTCGACGATGCCATACCGCGCGCGGCCGAGCGGCGCGGGCCAACCGCGGGCCATGAGCCGCCACAGCGTGCGGAACGTGCTGTGGTCGCGCGGGCCGAGCACCGCGCCCGGTTGCACGATCACGATCGGTGCGCCGGCCTCCATCATCGGCAACGCGACGTCGTAGTGCGCGCGCGCTTTGCTCATCGCATAGAACGTCGGATGCGGGTTCGGACATGCGATCCGCTCCGGCCGCCAACCCTCGGGCACGACCTCTCCGCGCGTGTTGCCGTACACCACGATCGAGCTGGTGTAGACGATCTTCGCCGCGCCACTGTCGCGCGCCGCTTCGAGCGTGATCCGCGTGCCATCGAGATTCTTCGCGAGCGCTTCCTTCGCCTGCTTGCCGACGACGCCGAGCTCGTAGCTCGCGGCGATGTGCAGCACGCCTTCGCAGTTCGCGAATGCGGCGGCGAGGCTCTTGCCGTCGAGGATGTCGCCGCGGGCGAGCGAAGCGCCGAGGTCGGACAACGCGCTGGCTTTGTCCGGGCTTCGGACGACGCACACGACCTCGTGCCCACGCTGCCGGAGGATGCGCACGACGCGCTTGCCGATGAATCCCGTGCCACCGGTCACCGCTACGCGCATGCAGCGAGTCTAACGCGCTGTCCGCGGTGGCATCTACGATCTGCGGCCAACCGTCGTCGTCACGAGCGACCAGTTCGAGCGCAGAGCGCTTGCTACGGCTTCCGCCGACTTCCAGTAACCCGAGCTCGGCGCGGGAGGGCTCGCGCAGAAACCTTCGTGGTGGGCGATCGCGGCTTCGGGGCTCACCCCGTGACTCGCGAGCCAGCCTCGTTCGAAAGTCTTGACGTAGAGATGGGAGACGAACGGCCCGTTGTCGAAAGGAGTCCAGTTCTTCTTCCCGTAGCGAAACGCGGTGCCGGCCGGTGCGTGCTCGAGCTCGGCCTTCGTGGGCGCTGCCGAGATCGCGGACCACGTAGCTCCTGCGAAGTCGTAGGGCGCGATCGGTTCGTTCTCTTCGTCGAGCGCGTCGAGCGCTTCGCAAACGTCGAGCGCCCAGGCGGCGAGGCTCGGTGCGTGCAAGGGTCGCTGTGGATCGTCGTGCCAGTAGGTGATGAGCTTTCCGCTCCGGAGATCGTAGACGACATGGTCGCCGGCGCCGTTCGTGAATAACGGGATCCACGTCGACTCGCACAGTCTCAGCGCCTCGTTCGACGGATCGTCGAGCAAGTTGTACGCGGCAAGAGCCTGCTCCGCGGTATGCGGCGTGTAGTTGTTGCGCGGATCGAACGACTCGACACTCGACTGGCCGTCGTGCCAGCCAAACCAGATCGCGAGGTCGGGTGGAAGGCGTCCGCCCATCGCGCGAACGGCGAGTGCGTCGAGCGCGCGAGCGTCGGCCGGCGGACGAAGGCTCGCGTAAGCGCGCGGGCGCTTGGTGCGGATGAGCGCTTCGAGCCTCCGCAGTTCGATCGCGAGGGTCACGGCACTGCGCTACGAGCGGCGGCGCTTGACCGCGAACAGCACGAAGCCGACGAGCAGGAGGCCACCGCCCGGCGCGCTACCACCGGCGTTGCAGCCGGCGCGCTCGCCATCGTCAGTGCCCGACTGGTTGGTCTGACCGCTCGACGACGCGTCGAGCTCGACGGTGACGGTCGGATTGTTCGGGTCGTTCGTGTTGAGCACGAGCGCCGAGCTGCCCACCGTGGTCGGGTCCGCTGCGTTGACTTCAACCGCGCCATCCGTGCCCGGCGCAATCGTGATCGCCGCTGCGGTGACGCCCGACGGCGCCGACGCCATCTCGATCATCAATGGCGCCGCGCCGCCGTTGTGGAACGTCAGCTGTTGCGCCGAGCCGTTCGCGAAGCCGAGCGCCTGCGGCAGGGTGTCGATGTGGGGCAGGCCGATCTGCGCCCCCGCGCCGGTCAGCGAGATCGGGCGGTCGATCGCCGACAGCGGCATCTGGATGCTCGCGATCTGGTAGTTGACGACCTTGATGCCGAGGATCTTGACGTCGAAGTTCGCCGCGAAGATCAGCGACGGCGCGTAGTGGACGTTGCCGGTCGCGCCCGCGGCGACCGCGAGCATCGGGCCGTAACCGCCGTTCGGCGTGGTGACTGCTGCGGTGCCGGTCGCCGACGTGATCTGACCGTCGTCGCCGATCGTGACCGCGTTCGTGGTGTACGTCGACGTCATCTGGCCTTGGACCGTGACGTAGAGGCCGCCGGAGATGCCGGTGATGTCGATGAGGTCGCCGATCAGGTTGGTCGAAATCACCGTGATCGCGTCGGTCGTGTCCGAGACGCTGACCGACTTCTCGGGCGAGTCCGGCAGCATCACGGGATCGAACGACGTCGTGCCCGCTAGCAACAGGTCGGTCGGGATGAACGGGATCGGAATCTCGCCCTCCCAATCGATCGACTGGCCGAGGATCAACGTGTGGATCTGACCGAACAGGTGAAGATCGGCGCCGTACTCGACATCGAGCGTGCCGCTACCCTTCGCTCCCGGGACGCCAACCGCCATGCCGTTGTCCCAACACGCGCTCGGCGCGAGGTCCATCGCCACGTTCGTGGTGCCGATGATCTGGCCAGTCAGCCGGAGCTGCGCGGTCGGGTCGCTCGGGAACCAACCGGTGTCGCCACTCTGTTCCGCGATGTCGTTGACGTTGAAAGCGACGTTCGCGTCGCCTCCAGCGCAGCGCGTTACATCCGCGCGAGCGGTCTGAGACGCCGAGAGGATCAGGGCGGCGGCGGCGAAGTAGTTGCGCATGCCGTCTCTAACAGCACGCGCTGTGCCTGCGCCTCGCCGTGTGGTTTCGAGCAGATATCAGAGCGCTGGCAAGTCCTCTAGCCGGCGTGACGCGGGAGGTCGGGACTTTCGTTTCTACCGTCGAGCCGGGTGCGGCCGCATCGCGCGACCGGGTTGACGGGCGGGGGCGCGCGACGACGTGCAGTCGTAGCCCATGGTATCGACCTCGGCGGTGGTCAGCGTGGTCGGCGCCGCGGTCGAGCCCGACAGATAGGTCCAAGTGTTCAGCTCGTCGCCGTTCCAGTCGTAGATCTCTTGGGTCGCGATCGTGGTGGCGTCGCTGCCGCCCGTGGTGGCGTTCAGCTCGCGGTACTCGTCGTCATAGACGTACGTGCCGATCCACTCGCCGTTGTTCGTATCGACCGTGACGACCAGGCCGGTGTCGTCATAGGTCCAGGCCGTGGTCTCGCCTGCGCCCGTCGCCTGGGTCAGCCGGCCGAGCTCGTCGTACGCGAGCTCGTAGGTGTAGCTCGGTTGGGAGGCCTCGGTCACGACCTCGGTGGTCGGCTCGTCCGCTGCGTTGAAGTCGGAGTATGCGTAGACGAAGGTGTCGGTGTAGCCCGGTGACGCGATATCGAACGTGGAATCGAGCAGCGCGCCCGAGGCGTCGTAATCCGACGTGATCTCGTAGCGCGCAGTGTCCACGGTATTGGTGTCGAGCGAAAAGTCTACGCCATTTGTT
>CAZDGY010000215.1:0-8852 GCA_964504685.1 uncultured Kofleriaceae bacterium
GCGTGCTGCTCTATCAGCCCGAGGACAAGCGGATCCAGAGCTTCTTCCTCGGCGGCCGCTATCCGACACCAGAGCAGACGCGCGCGGTCGCCGAAGCGCTCGTCCATGTCGCCGGTGGGCGCGTCGCGACGCTCTCTGCCGAGGGCGAGTACGAAGCGAGCGACGACGAGTCGATGTTCGTTCCGGTCAAGGACATCGCCGAACGCGCCGAGGCGCCCGCGAAGAAAGCGCGGGTCGTGCTGTCGTTCCTCAAGGAGGTCGGCTTTGCGGCCGAGGCTCCAGGAGCGCGGTTCGCTCCGCTCGCGACCGTGCCGCCCAGCATCGACGATCTCGCGCGGTCCGCGACGCGCTACGAGCAAAAGCGAGCACAAGATCGCGCTCGGCTCGCGGCGATGCTGCGCTACGCGCAATCGCACCTGTGTCGGACAAGACTGCTCGTCACCTACTTCGGCTATCTCGACGCGCCGGCGTGCGGCACCTGCGACAACTGCCAGCGCGCCGCGAAGACGATCGCGGTACCGCAACCGCGCGAGCTCGACATCGTCGCGCGCGAGCAAGTCGCCCGCCGTGGCGGCGACGCGACGACCCGACGTGCGCTACTCGAGGAAGCGGTGCGACGCAGCCGTACGCCGACGAGCCGTGGTCGCGCGCTCAAGATCGAGCGCGTCAAGCGGCCGATCTTCGGCCCACTCGAGAAGGGCGACCTCGTGCGCCACGCGATGTGGGGCGACGGCGAAGTCGTACGCGTCGTCGGCGACAGCATCACGACATTCTTCCCGGTTCACGGCGAGAAGCTGCTCAAGGCCTCGTTCCTCGAGAAGATCGAAGCGTGAAGCGGCTCGCGATCGCGCTGTTGTTCGTGGCGACACCGGCCGTCGCGCAGCAGCGCCCGCCGACGCCGAAGCCGCCGGCCAAGTGCGCCAAGCTGCCGTGCGTCAACGAGATCGACATGACGCGTGGCCTCGACCTGCGCGGCAGCAACCACACGCTGCACCTCGTGTTCTTCCTCGAGCGCGCCGACGAAGAGCTGCAACGCGCGAGCCTCGAGAAGAAGTCGTTCATCCCGGCGATGACGAAGTCGGTCGACGAAGATCTGTAGCGCCAGCCGATGTCGCGCTGGTGGTACGGACTCTGCGTCGCGATGCTCCTCGGTGGCCCCGCGTTTGGTATCTCGCAAGCGTTCGCGCTGTTCGGCACGCTCGAGGACATGCAGCGCGTCGTGATGCCCGGCGACGCCGCGGTGAAGCTACCGGCCGGCGAGTCGGCGATCTACTTCGAGAGCGAATCGAAGGTCGAAGGCACCGTCTACCGGCATAGCGGGCCGGTCCACTTCGACTGCCACCTCGCGGACGCGCACGGCAACGCGCTCGCGCTCGACCATCCCAGCGGGTCGACGCACTACTCGGTCGGCGCGTACAGCGGCGAAAAAGTGTTCGAGACCAGCGCACCGAGCGAAGGCACCTATCAACTCGTCTGCTCGACCGAGGCGGCTGGCCACTTCGTCCTCGCGATCGGCTCGGGGATGGGCGGCAAGATCATCGAGCTCGTCGTGGTCAGCTTCGCGCTGATGCTGGCGGGCGGCGGCCTTACGTTGCTGGTTTACTTGCGGCGGCGCGCTGGCGCCGAAACTCGTAGAGCGCAAGCGACGCCGCCACCGACACGTTGAAGCTGCCGACCGCGGTCCGCGCCATCGGGATCAGCGCGTTGAAGTCGCACTGCTTCGCGACCAGCGGGCGAACTCCGCCGCCTTCGGAGCCGAGCACGAGGCAGAGCGCCATCGCGCCGTCGATCGTGTCGATCGGCTGCGCATTCGGCGCGGCGTGCACCGCGACTCGCCACAGCCCGAGCTCGCGCAGCTGTTCGAGCGCGCGCACGAGATTGCCGACCTGCGCGATCGGCAGCAGCTCGCTCGCCCCGGCCGACGCCTTCGCGACGATCGCGGTGACTTGAGCGGCGCGATGCTCTGGGATGATCACGCCATGCGCGCCGAGCAGGTACGCCGAGCGCAGGATCGCGCCGAGGTTGCGCGGGTCCTCCACGCCGTCGAGCGCGACGAGCAACGGTTTCTGGTCGATCTCGACACCGACGAGATCCTCGAGTGCCGCGTAGCCGAACGCGCCGAGCCAAGCCACGACTCCCTGATGCCGCGCGCCCTCGCCTGCGGCGCGATCGAGCGTCTGGCGATCGCGATCCTCGACCTTGATGCCAGCGGCACGTGCTGCGGTGACGATCTGCGCGATCGGATCGCCGGCCGATTTGTCTGCGCGTTTCGGATCGACCCAGATCGCGCGCACTTTCGCCGCTTGGCTCGCGACGAGCTCGCGCACCGGCCCTGCGCCATAGACGCAACGGTCACCCGGTGCGGTAACACGACCAGCTCGGCGACGATCGCGCGCGCTGCGGCCGCCGGATCGGCGGCGTCGCGCAACGGCCGGCCTACCACGACGAGGTCCGCGCCTGCGGCTCGCGCCTCGCGCGGTGTCATCACCCGTTTTTGGTCACCCGCCGCGCTGCCGGCCGGGCGCACACCCGGCGTCACGATCAGGAGTTGCGGCGCCACCTGCCGCGCGATCGCGACTTCGTGCGGCGAAGCGACGATGCCGTCGCAGCCCGCAGCGGCGGCGAGCTCCGCACGGCGCACGACGAGCTCGCCGACCGGCCCCTGGCAGCCGATCGCCGCGAGGTCCGAGTCGTCGAGTGAGGTCAGCACGGTGACTGCGAGCACTCGCGTATTACCCGCTTGCCGCGCCGCCTTGACCGCCGCTTGCAGCATCGCGCGCCCACCCGCCGCATGTACGGTGAGCAACCCGGCGCCGAGCGCGGCGGCCTGCGCGCTCGCCCGCGCTACGGTCTCGGGGATGTCGTGCAGCTTGAGATCGAGCATGACGTGCATGCCTTGCGCGACGAGCTCGCGGACGAGCGCCGGCCCCTCGGCGCAGAACAGCTCGAGGCCGACCTTGACCCAGCTCGGCACGCCGCCGAGCTTGCGCAACAGCGCCTCGGCCTCCGAGCGATTCGGTGCGTCCAGCGCCGCGATCAACCGATTCCCGGGCTCGAAGCTCACGAGCCCGGATCTATCACGGTCGGCGGTCTCGGCGTAGGCGTAAGCGTAAGCGTAGGCGTAGGCGAAGGCGTAGGCGATCTTCCGCTTCCGTTCCCGCTACCGCTACGTGACGTCTCCGGTCGACCTGGCGCTTCGAACCCAGAGTCAGCGTGCGACCCTCACCGCGTACGCGCCGCCGCTCTCTTCGACGACCGTGTAGATCACACCGTCATCGCTGCGCCGGTGCTCGCGATCGAACTTGATAGCGCCCGTCAACCCGACCAGCTGACCGTTCGCGAGCGTCGACGCAAGTGCGCTACGACCACCCGCACCTGCCGCCGCCGCGAGCTGCGCGGCATCGAACGCGTACGCCTCGAGGGCGCCGGGCGGATGGCCGAACGCGGCGACGTAGCGATCGAGGAACGGCTTACTCGCCGCGTCTTGGTCGTCCGGGTAGTAGCCTGGCGCGAGCAGCGCACCTTCGGAATGGCGGCCGGCATCGACGACGTAGGCCGGCGTCAGATCCTCGGCGGTCGATAGCAGCAACACCGGGCGGCCACCGCGTAGCTTCTTCGGAAACGGCATCGCGCGCGGCAGATGGCCAGCCGACGCGAGCGCGGGGACGATCAGGCCGAGCTTGTCGGCTTCGTCCGGCACGAAGATCGCCTGCCAAGCATCGCCGAGCTTGCCGACCGCGCCGGTGAATGACTTCGTGTCTTTCGGATAAGTCACGGTCGTGACGATCGTGCCGCCGCCCTTCACGATCTCGGCGGCGAACGCGGCGGTGATCGCCTTGCCATAGCCGTTCTCCGGCGCGAGCACCGCGAACTTCGTCGCGCCTTTCGCGAGCGCGCGGCGGGCGAGCACGCGGGCGCGCGCTTCGGCCGAGTGCCGGATGTGAAACGCGAGCTTGCCGAAGTTACGCTTCTCGGGCGCGGTGCTGAGCGAGAGCAACGGCACGCCCGCGGCATCGGCGCGCACGGTCGCGGCGTCGACCGACTCGCCATCGATCGGGCCGATGATCGCGACCACGTTGAGCCGCACGAGCTGATCGACCGCGTCGGCCGCAGTCGCGGCATCGGGCGCGGCGCGCACCTCGATCGCGGCGACCCCCTTGCCATCGGGCGCGCCCGCGGCCAGGCCGAGTGCGGCGGCGGCCTGTCCTGCGATCTTGTTCTGGCTGCCCGAGCCGAGCGGCATGACCGCGCCGACGAGTCCAACGCTGCCAGAACCGGGCGCGGCCGGCCCGACGTCGGCTTCGCGAATCGTGCGCGGAAGACCAAGCGCGTTGCGCACCGGACCGATATCGGCGCGCAGCTTCGCAGCCGTGCTTGGATCGCCGGAGCGCTCGGCGATCAGCTCGAGCCGACTGCCGACGATCGCGATGCTCGGACCTTTGCGATCCGCGAGCTCGTCGTAGACCCGGCGCAGCGTGTTGGCGTCCGCACCGGCGACGACCTCCTCGATCCGCGCGACTGCGACCGCGCGCTCCGTCGCGGTGATCCCCGGGCGCGAGTACAGCTCGTCAAATTGAGGCAGCGCATCGAGCGGCCGTTCGCCGGCGGCGGTCGAGTAAGCGAGCGCCGCGATGTATTCGGTGCGTTCGTCGTCGTTGTCGACCGCGCGCGCGTTCGACACGAGCAGCTTGTGTGCGCCGGCCGGATCGCCCTCGTAGTTCTTCGCGATGCCGAGGAACAGCGCCGCGCGCGCCGCTAGCCCCGGATCGCGGTCGGTGTTGGCGACCTGCGCGAGCAGCTTGTCCGCTTGGCTGAAGTCGCGCGCCTTGACCGCGGCGATGCCGGCATAGAGCTGCGCCCACGGCACGATCGGATCGGCGGGATAGTCACGCACGATCTTCGCGAACTCCGGGCCCTGCGTGCCGTCGCGGAGGAATTGCGCCTTCGCGTCCTGAAACTTCGCGCGGGCGTTCGCGTCGCCGGTCCGCGGCGGCTCCGCTTCCAGGATCGTGCGTCGCGGCCTCGGACAGCCCGCGAGCAGCGCGACGAAGATCAGCGTTCGGGCGACGATGTTCACCCACAGACAGTAGCGATCCGACGGAGTACGTGCAAATCGCGGTATGAACCCGCCATGCCCGGCCGAACCGATCGCCTCGAACGCGAAATAGATGGTGGCTTCACCGCGTTGGAGGACGCCGATATCGACGCGGCAGCGCTCCACCTCGAACGCGCGCAACGCATCGATCGCCGGCATCCCGGCGTGGTCGAGCTGTCGGCGCTGGTCGCCGAAGCTACCGGCGACGTCGACGCGGCGACCCAGGCGTACGAACAGCTAGCGGCGCTCGATCCGACCGCGACGCTACCGGCGATCCGGCTCGCCGCCCTCGAGCTCGATTACAACGACGATCCCGATCGGGCCCTCGAGCTGCTCGCCGCTGCCGAGCCGCGGATCACCGACCCCGAAGATCGGATCGAAGCCATCTTCACGCGGACGAAGGCCTACGTCGCGAAGGCCGACCGCGCCGCTGCGCTCGCTACGCTCACCGCGATCGACGCGATCACGCTCGCAGCGGGCGACCGCGAACCGTTGGCGACGCTCGCGCTCGAAGCCGAGGCGCCCGAGCTCGCGTTGTCGTTCGCGCAGCCGTTGCTCGCGGAGCCCGAGCTCGAGCCAGCCGAACGCGCGAACGTGTTGCACTTACTCGGCGCGATCTACGCGGAGCTTGGCCGCGACGCGGACATGGCGCAAGCGTGGCGCGGGTGTCGAGACCTCGACGCCCAGACCGTCGCGACGCCGGTGGTCGACCTCAGCAACGACGAGCTCGATGCGATCGCGAGCGCTGCACTCGCCGAGCTACCGGCTAACGCGCGCCAACTGCTCGAGCGCGTCCCGATCCTCGTCGATGAAGCGCCTAGCGACGCGCTGATCGCCGATGGCGTCGACCCGCGGCTGCTTGGCTTGTTCCAGGGCACGCCGCTGCCCGAGGGCGGCGACCTCGCGCCGAGCGTGACCGCGATCTGGCTGTTCCGTCGCAACCTGATGCAGCTCTCGGAGTCACGCGACGACGTGGCCGAAGAAGTCCGGATCACCGTGCTGCACGAGACCGCGCACTACTTCGGCATGGACGAAGCCGATCTCGAAGAGCTCGGGCTCGACTGATCAGTTCGGGATGCAGAGGTTGTTGCCGACCGCCGTGCCCGCGACGCAGATCGCGACGAAGCAACACGTGCCGCTGTCGGGGCAGTCGGTGTTGACGCTGCAGAGCTGACCGCCGCCACCCGCATCGGGCGGAATGACGAACGCATCTGGCAACCCCGACGAATCGTGCGTCACGCTCGCGTCGTGGCGAACGTCGCCGTCTTCATGCTGGACGTGAGCGTCATTCCTGACCGAGCCATCCGTCGTCTCGAGAGCACCGCCCTTCGCGCAACCGAAGGTGACCACCAAGCACGCTGCTAGAAGGCGACTCATATGAAGTGAGCGCATCCTAGCCGTGGGGCGGATCGAGACAACACGTTTTTCGGTGGTCGGACCGCTAGAGCGACAGGTTGTAACCCGATGGAGCAGTGCGTCACGCTAGCCGAGCGTTGCGACGCGGTCGCCGAACAGCCTCTCGAGCCGGGCGAGGAGATCGTCGGTCGGCGCGATCGCCCACGCATCGGGCAGCGGGATCACGGTCTCCGAGCGCTGGTTGATCTTCATTCGCAGCACGGCCTGGCAGCCGCCGCGAGTCGCCGCCGCGAGGATCGAACGCAGCTCCGCGATCTGGTCGGGCGTCACTTGGTCCGCGTTCAAGTGGATATCGACTCGCGATGTCTTCTGCTCGCGCAGCTCGGACAGCGGTTGGGTCGACTCGAGCAGCATCTTCCACTCGGGCGCATCGATGTTGCCCTCGTTCTTGACCTGGCCGCTGCACAGGATCGGCTCGTCGCTGACGAGCACGTGGCGAACCTTCTCGAACGTCTTGGGGAACGCGATGACCTCGATCGTCCCGGCGGTGTCCTCGAGGACGAACCGGGCCATCTTGTCGCCCTTCTTCGTGATCATCTCTTTGTACTGGCTGACCACGCCGCCGATCGCGTGGTCGCCCGGGTTGCGATTACCCGCCGGGAAGTCGCTCGTCGTCGCGGTCGCGTAGCGGCCGAGGTCGCCGCGGTAGCGATCGAGCGGATGGCCGGAGACGTAGAACCCGAGCGCCTCCTTCTCGAACGCGAGCAGCTGCTTGTGATTCCACACGTCGAGCTCGGGGTAGAGCTCGCCCACCGGCGCGGCGCCCGGCGTTTGCACCGGCTCGGGTGCGAGCAAACCGAACAGCGACGTCTGGCCGCTGCGCCGATCGCGCTGCTCCGACGCGCCGCGCTCGAGCGCACCGTCGAGCACCGCGAGCAATTGCGCGCGATGATGCTCGCCGGCCAAGCCGTCGAGCGCGCCAGCCTTGACCAGCTGTTCGAGGACGCGCCGGTTGCACTTCTGCGTGTCGACCCGGCGGCACAGCTCGTAGATCGAGCCGATCTGGCCGTCCGTCGCTCGCGCTTCGATGATCGCCTCGACCGCGTTACCGCCGACGCCTTTGACCGCGCCGAGGCCGAACCGGATGACCTTGCCGACGTCGCCCGGCCGTGTGATCACGGTGAAGTCGAGCTGCGACTCGTTGAGATCCGGCCGCTCGACGACGAGGCCCATGGCGCGCGCCTCGGCGATGAACTTCACGACGTTGTCGATGTTGTCGGCGTCGCACGACATCAAGCCCGCCATGAACTCGTGCGGGTAATGGTGCTTGAGGTACGCGGTCTGATAGGTCAGCCAGCCGTACGCCGCGGAGTGGCTGCGATTGAAGCCGTAGCCCGCGAACTTCTCCATCAGGTCGAACACGCTGTCGGCGATCTTCGTGTCGATCTGCTTGGCCGCAGCGCCGGCCATGAACGTGGCCTTCTGCTTGGCCATCTCGTCGGCTTTCTTCTTACCCATCGCGCGGCGCAACAGATCGGCGGCGCCGAGCGAGTAACCGCCGAGCACCTGCGCGATCTGCATCACCTGCTCTTGGTAGACGATGACGCCGTAGGTGTCCTTCAACACCTCGCCGAGCGACGGATGCGGGAACTCGACCTTCTCGCGGCCGTGCTTGCGATTGATGAAGTCGTCGACCATCCCGCCCTCGAGCGGCCCCGGGCGGTACAGCGCGCCCGCGGCGACAATGTCTTCGAGGCAGTCCGGCTTGAGCTTCTTCAACATTTCGCGGAAGCCGCTCGATTCGAGCTGGAACACGCCGGTCGTGTCGCCGCGCGAGATCATCTTGTAGACGTCGGCGTCGTTCTTCGGAATCGTGTCGATGTCGAGCGCCGGCTCGCCGCGTGCGGTGCGCTGTTCGTTGATCAATCGCAGCGCGGTCTGGATCACGGTCAGCGTCTTTAAGCCCAGGAAGTCGAACTTGATGAGGCCGGCCTTCTCGACCTCCTTCATCGCGAACTGCGTGACGATTTCGCCGTTCTGACCGCGGAAGCACGGCACGTACTCCCACAGCGGGCGCTCGGCGATGACGATGCCGGCGGCGTGCATGCCGGCGTTGCGGTTGAGGCCCTCGAGCGCCGACGCGAGATCGAGCAGCTCGCGGTGCAGCGGCGAGTCGTTGTACAGTGCCTTGAGCTCGGGCACCTGCTCGATCGCTTCACGCACCGGCGGCGACTTGCCCTGCACCGGCTCGGGCACGAGCTTCGCGAGCTTGTCGGCCTCGGCGAACGGGATCGCCATCGCGCGCGCGATGTCGCGGATCACGCCGCGCGCCTTGAGCTGGTGGAACGTGGCGATCTGGCCGACCCGATCCTTTCCGTACTTCTCCTGGACGTACTCGATC
>CAZDGY010000216.1:0-8824 GCA_964504685.1 uncultured Kofleriaceae bacterium
AAGGCGCGATGATCGGCGCGACCGTCGTCGACACCGATCCGACGATCGACGTCGACCTCATCGTGAAGGCGCCGAGCTGGGCGACGGTCAACGAGCTCACCGTCTATTCGAACGGAGGCGCGGTGGTCTACGACCAGCCGATCCCAGCCGGGCAGGGCACGTACGAAGCTCACGTGCCGGTGCAATGCGCGGTCGATTGCTGGATCGTCGCGGAGGTCAACGGCGACTCGAACATGTTCCCGGTCAACTCGGCGACCGAGTTTCCGCCGCTCGATGTCTCGGCGATCATCGGCGCGCTGTCGGTCGGCATCAATCTGTCGTCGCTGCCAATCACGTCGGCTTTGATCCCGCAGCACTTGCACTACGCCAAGCCGTTCGCGATCACGAACCCGATCTGGGTCGACATCGATGGAAACGGCTGGCACGCGCCGAAGCCGCCGCTCGCCCAAGCGAAGTCCCCTGCGACTCGCCGGCCGCCGGATGTGAGGGAGCAATTCAAAGCGCTACCGGAGATCTCGCGATGACCCGACTGACGCGTTGCGTGGCTACCGCCCTAGCCATCGCACTGGCTGGCGCGCCGGCCTGGGGTCACACGTTCCCGCCACTGCGCACGGTCGTGGTCCAACTCGAGCCCTGCGAGCTGGCGCTGCTCGTGGGCTACCGGCCTGGCGCAGGCGAAGCGAACGAGGCGGTGCTCGCCCGAGTGACCAGCCAGCCGGCGTCGCTCATGCTGGAGACCCTGCGCGTCGTGCTGACCGCCTACGCGATGTCCTCGGTCGAGGTCACGATCGACGGTAAACCCCTGATTCCGGACTCCGCCGAGGCCAAGATCGGGGTCGAACCGGGCAGCGGCCGGCCGATCGTTGTCATCCTGGTGACATATCCAGTAGCCACCGGCGGCGGGCTCGCGATCGGCTCGAAAGATCCCCGAACGACGCGCGTATCTTGGCAGGATCGCAGCGAAGGTCGGGTCGTGCTCGCCAATGCTCCCGCGCAGGACAAGTGGTTCGACGGCGTGGCCTCCTTCTTGCTGAACGTCTCCCCATCAACGGGAGATTCGACATGCGCAACCTCAAAATCTTCGCCTTCGGCATCGTCGGACTCCTCGCAGCCTGTACCGACCATCCGTACAACCCGAATGGTCCCGCCCTCGATCCCAACGCCCCTCGCGTCACCATCACCACCCCGACTCGCGGCACCATCGCCGGCGACGTCCAGACCGTAACGGTCACCGGCACCGCGACCGACGACGTCGGCGTCACCTCGCTGACGATCAACGGCACCTCGGTGCCGGTCGGTAGCGACGGCTCGTTCACCGCGAGCATCGCGGTCACGCCGGGCACGAACCTACTGCACGCGATCGCGAGCGACGCATCGGGCAACCAGGGCAGCGCGACTCGCGCGGTCGTCGCGGGCCCCATGACCGCGATCGCGAATCCGGTCACGAACGGCCTGACCGCGGCGCTGTCGGCCGAGACGTTCGCTGCGATCGGTCGCGGCGCGGCCAACTACATGACGAGCGGCGACCTCGCGACCACGCTCGAAGCCGGCAATCCGGTGATCAACGACGGCGCGCCGAACGGTCCCGACTGCCTCTACGTTCAAGGCTCGATCACGAGCTTCACGATCGGCGGCGCGACGGTCGGCATGGTGCCGCAAACCGGCGGCCTCGCGCTCGACGGCGAGCTCGACAACGTGTTCATCGGCATGCACCTCAACTACGCCGCGGCGTGCATCAACGGCAGCCGCGACATCACGATCTCGGCGTCGCACGTGTCGATCACCGGCAACCTCGCCATCGGCATCGCGAACACCGACGGCAGCTTCGCGATCTCGCTCAACAACACGAACGTCAACTTCACCGGCCTCGACATCGAGCTCGGCGGCCTGATCGGCGAGATCGCCGACCTGCTCGACCTCAACACCTCGCTCGGCCCGATCGTCGCGTGGGCGGCCGAGAAGTTCGTCGTGCCGTCGCTCAACACCGCGTTCGCCGGCCTCAACAAGACCGAACAGGTCACCGTGCTCGGCCGCACGATCGACATCACGGTCAAGCCGGCGACGATCAACTTCTCGAGCGAAGGCGCGATCGTCGGCCTCGACACCACGCTGCGCGCCGAAGGCGATAGCAAGTCGCCCGGGTTCGTCAGCATCGCGAGCACCCCGCCGATGATGGACGCGTCGCACGGCTTCGAGCTCGCGGTCGCTCAGAACGCCGCGAACCAGCTGTTCGGCAGCCTGTGGGCCTCGGGCGGCCTCGACCAAAACATCGACCTGTCGAACGGGTCGTACGGCAACCTCGGCACGCTCTACAACGCGGTCGACGTCACCACCGCGGTGCCGCCGTTCGTCGACGCGACGGGCGATGGCCTCGTGCTCACGATCGGCGACCTGCTCGGCTCGTTCCAGAACAACGGCGACGTCGTTACCAGCGTCGCGATCAACGCGCAGGTCGACCTCAAGGTCACCAGCGATGCGACCGGCGCGATGAAGCTCGACGTGGGTACGCCGACGGTGTACGTCGATGTCGACGACACCGGCGTCGACGGTGCGAACGAGCTGTCGAACGAGCAGTTCCAAGAGATCCTGTCGTTCGCGCTGTCGCGGGTCATCGCGGTCGGCTCGGGCTCGGTCGGTGCGATTCCGCTGCCTTCGGTCGGTGGCGTCAGTGTGACGAACCTGACGATCGGCGAGCAGACCGGCTACGTCCTGGTCCAGGGCGCCGTTCAGTAGCGTTACGCGCCAAGCCGCTCTTCCCCGTTGATTGCGAGGACAATCTCCAGCAGTCTCCGAGAAGATGAAGCTCCCTCGTGTGGATTGGCTTGTTTTGGTCGTGGCTGCTTTGTTGATCGCGTCGTGCTCGGGCGGCGGATGCAACGGCTGCGGAGGTTGTGGGCTGCAGCCGATTCCCGGTGGCTTCGCGCCAGGGAAACGCACCGCGAACGCGGCGCAAGCACGCGTGACCCAGACCGGGCTCGCGGCGATCACCGCGGACCCCGCGGCGCTGGTCGATAGCCTCGCTGGCGGTACGAACGGCGTGATCGCGTTCAACGTCCCCGCGAGCTGCGGTGGCTCGACGCCGATCTGCTGCCCCGGTGGCGTCGCGCAGAGTCCGTGCGGCCCGATCAACATCGACATCTCGCAGCACACCGGCGACAGCCCGCGGCTCGTGCTCGCGCCGAAGCAAGGTGCCTCGGAGCTCGACGTCACGGTCAAAGCGCGGCTCGCGACGGTCACGGACATCCCGGTTCACGTCGTCGGGCTCGATTGCACGGTCTCGGTCGACACGACGCAGGGCTCGGTCCCGGACGTCACGGTCGGGTTGCCAATCGACTTCACGCAAGACGCGACGGCTGCGACGACGCGGATCGGCGCCGGCACGGTGTCGCTGACCAACCTCGAGTCCGCCGACGTCTCGCTCGGCGGCGGCATCGCGTGCGACCTCCTCGGCCTCGGCCTCCCGTTCTTCCTGGATCTGCTGACCAGCCAGCTGACCTCGCCGATCGAGAGCGCGATCAACGGCGCGACCTGCAAGGCCTGCCCGGGCGGCACGACCGCCGAGTGCGGCAGCTCGTTCGCGACCGCGTGCACCAACAACGTGTGCATGGAAGGCGCGAACTGTCTCGAGGAGCTCGGGCTCGAAGGTCGAGCGGTCGGCACCGCGCTGTTCGGTTCGTTCTCGCCCGGCACGACCGGCGCGATGGATCTCTACGAGGTCGCCGGCGGCTACGCGACGACCAACACCGGCGGCATCGCGCTCGGCTTACTCGGCGGCATGGAGCCGGCGGGCGCGCCACGCGATCAATGTGGTCCGCCGACGACCGAGCCCGCGCCGATCTCGATCCCGCAGTCGGCGTACTTCTCGGGCAACACCCGCCCCGACACTGGCGACACGTTCGACGTTGGCATCGGCATCCACAAGTCGCAGCTCAGCCAGCTCGCCTACGCCGGCTACAACGGTGGCTTGTTCTGCCTCACGGTCGGTCACGACACGGTCAGCCAGCTGACGACCGACACGATCGGCTTGGTGTCGCGCTCGCTGACCAAGCTCGTCGCAACCGCGTCGCCGATGGCGGTTGGCTTGCGGCCGCAGAGCCCGCCGGTGATCACGCTCGGGGCGAACACGTTCACGACCGACACGAACGGCAACCCGGTCGTCGCTGACCCGGCGCTCGACATCAAGTTCACCGGGATGGAGCTCGACTTCTTCGCCGCGGTCGACGAGCAGTACGTCCGCGTGTTCACCGTCGTCGCCGACATTCACCTGCCGGTCGGCCTGCAGACGTCGGAGATGGGCAAGCTGACGCCGGTGATCGGCTCGGCGACCGATGCGTTCACGAACATCTCGGTCAAGAACAGCGACGCGGTAACCGAGAGCCCTGACGATCTCGCGCAGCTGTTCCCGAGCATCCTCGGGCTCGTGCTGCCGCAGCTGTCGAGTGGCCTCGGCTCGATCGCGCTGCCCGCGATCGGTAACCTCAACCTCGACATCACGTCGATCACCGACGTCGACAACGCGTCGTTCCTCGCGATCTACGCGAACCTCGTTCCCGCGGCGCAGACCCGGATGGTCGAGACCAGCCTCGGCGTCACGTCGATCGTCGAGCCGCCGGCCGCGGTCATGAAGTCGCCGCGCCAGTGGGCCGCTGCCCAGCCACCGCGCGTCCAGCTCGAGCTCGGTGGCGACGCCGGCAACCTCGAGTATTCGATCCGGCTCGATCACGGCACGTGGTCGGCGTGGAGCCCGAATCCGCGGCCGACGCTGTCGCCGAAGACGTTCTGGCTCGCCGGCGTTCACCACATCGAAGCGCGCGCGCGCGTGATCGGTCACGCCGATTCGATCGACCTGACGCCGGCCGAGACCGACATCACGATCGGCGCGGACGCCGCGCCGCAGAACAAGCGCAACGACTTCCACGGTCAAGCCGGCACGACCGGCTGCGTGTGCAACACCGGCAGTGCGAGCCCCGGCGGATTTGCCCCGATCTTCGTCGCGCTCGGCGTGCTCGGGTTGCCGCGGTCGCGCCGTCGAAGGATCGTGCGCGCAGTGCGTCGCGTGCTGCCGCGCTTGGGTCTCGCGGTGTGGGCGGTCGCGTTGTTCGCGTTGCACGGCTGCGGCTGCAACAACAAGCCGTGCGGCGACGCCGCGTGCTTGCCCGGTGACATCGCGCGCGGTGCGATCGGTCGGTTCACGAGCATCGCCGGCGACGACAAGCGCGTGATGGTGGCGACGTACGACCAAGTGCTCGGGGACCTCGTCGCGGTCGATGCGACTGATACCTCGAACCTGACGTATGTCGCGGTCGACGGCATTCCCGCCGACGTCACGCCGACCCACGATCCGAGCAGCTATCGCGGCGGCATCGCCGATGCCGGACCGGATGTCGGCGCGTGGACCTCGATCGCTCTTGCGAATCACGTGGCGAGCGTCGCGTATCAAGACCGCGATGCGACCGCGCTCAAGTACGCCGCGGAGTCGTCGGCGGGCGGCTCGTGGAGCAACTACGTGATCGACACGCCGACCGCGAACGAGGCGATCGGCGCGTTTGCGAACATGGTGATCGACATGAGCGGCAACGCCGCGATCGCGTACCTCGCGGTTGGCGTCGACGACGGCGCCGGCCATCGCACGACCGAGCTCCGGCTCGCGCGGGCGACCAGCGCGACCCCGCAGAGCGTCAGCGATTGGACCACCGGCGTCACGATCGCGAGCGCGCCCGGTACGTGCGCGGGTCTGTGCGGCACCGGCGAGAGCTGCGTCGAATCGGCGACCGCCGGCGATCCGCAGAGCTGCATCGCGGCGACGAACGACTGCACGCCGGGTTGCGGCAGCGGCGACGTCTGCAATGCCGGCGCGTGCGTCACCGAAGTCGCGGCACCGACGACCGAGCTCGATGACATCCCGACCGGCACCGGCCTGTTCGTCAGCATGGGCGTGATGTCCGACGGCCGACTCGTGGCGGCCTACTACGATCGCAACGCGCGCGCGCTCGTGCTCGGCGTCGAGAGCGCGGCGAATACGAACCAGTTCACCCCGACCGTACTGGACGGCAACGTCGCGCTCCAAGATCGCGGCATGTGGGCGAGCGCTGCGGTCGCCGACGACGGCACCGTCCACATCGCGTATCAAGACGCGATCGGCGACCAGCTCATGTACACGACGTGGAACGGCACGCCCGGCACGCCGGTCGTGGTCGACGACGGCGAGCGCCCAGGCGATCGCACTCACCCGGTCGGCAGCGCCGCGGCGCTCTATCTCGACAACGGCTCGCCGACGATCGCGTACCAAGACGGCATGGTGTCGGACGTCTACATCGCGACCTTGTCCGGCGCTACGTGGACCACGACGCCGCTCGCGACCGGCCCGCTACTCGACGGCTTCTCGCTCGCAGCGACCACCGGCCACGGCTCGCCGGTGCTCGCGTGGGACGAGCTGACGCCGGCCAACGATCCGCCGAACGGCCTCGTCGTCCAAGCGCCGTAGTTACTGCTCGAACGCGCCGATGTCCGGGCCGGCGCCTTGCGGGATCGCGGTGTCGGCGTAGTCGGCAGTGTACGGCAGGGTTGCGCCGTGATCGATCGCGGGCGAGCCGGCTGACGGCTTGAAGCCGGTCGGGTCGGTGTCGATCGTCGCAAACGCGGCGGACCACAACGGGTCGCCGTACTGGCCGTGTGCTTCGAAGCCCTGGGCCTGCATGCCGGCGAGATCCAGCGACATCGCGCCACCACCGGTCGGGTCCTCGGCAGGCCCGGCGTTCAGGATCGCGACGTCGGTGCCCGGGTCGGTGCGGAAGAACAGGTTGTAGTCGCCGGTCGCGTTCGGCATCGAGTCGGGCGCGATCATGTAGCCGACGTCATCGTCGTAGAAGATGTTGTTCGTGATCTGCGCGCCGCTCGATTGCATGATGTGAATGCCGGCCGAGCCGTTGCCGTTCGAATTTGCGAACACGTTGCTCGCGATCACGTGGTTGCCGTCGACCTGAAAGCCGTCGCCGAGGATCCGCATCGCATAGTACGAGCGCGACTGGTTGAGGACGTTGTGATGGATGTTGAAGCCGCGGCACTCGAACTCGAGGTAGATCCACGCGGTCGAGCCGAACGCAGAGGTGTTGTCCTCGAAGTAGTTATCGGACAGCTCGACGTCGTCGATCGTCAGCGTCGCATCGTCGGGTCGGCCGAACGCGAAGAACCCGTCTCGGTGCCATACCGAGGCGACGTAGTACTGATCGAAGTCGTGGATGTAGTTGCGCGTGATCGTCAGGCCGGCGAGGTGCGTGCCCGGCTTGCGGTCGCCGAGCACGGTGACGATGCCCCAGTTCATGTTCGTGACTTCGTTGCATGCGGTGGTGCCGCCGCTCACGTCCGCGCCGTCGGCAGAGATCGCGATGCCCGCGTTGCCGACGTCGCGCACGAAGTTCGCGTAGACGTTCGTCTGCGGCGAGTTGTTGACTGCGATGCCGGTGCCGCGCTGCTGCTCCCATGACGTGCCGCCCGGCGTCGGATCGGTCGCGTAGTAGATGTCGTGCAGTTGGTTGCCGACGATCGTGTCGTGGTCGCCGCCGTCGACGCTGATCCCGGTCGAGCTCGTCGTCTTGTCGAAGTTACGCAGCTCGAAGCCTTCGACGATCACGTACGACGCAGCGGTGACCGAAATGCCGAGCGAGCGCGCGGTCTGGCCGTCGACGATCGCGTTGCCGGTCCCCCAGCCTTGTTGCGCGCCGCCTTCGAGCACGATCGGCGCGGCGGCCGTTCCACTCGCGGTCAGCGCGATCGTCCCGTCGTACTCGACGCCACCCTTTAACAGCACGACATCGCCGGCAGCGAGCGCGGTAGCCGCGGCATTCGCAGTCGCGTTCGCGTCGCCAGGCGCGTGTTGAAACGCGGTCGCCTGCGAATGGCCATCGGCGGTGTCGCTGCCCGCGGCGAAGTCGACGTAGTAGGTCGGTGTTCGCACCGGCAGGGTCGCGAGCTGCGTGCACGCGGGTGGTTGCGGGTGCGGACCTGCATCGAGCCCGGGCGGCGACGCGTCGCTGCCTGCGCCGTGACCGCCGCCGCCACATGCCGCGAGTAGGCCGCACAGGAGTCGGCGCTTCATTCCTAGATCGTATCAGCCACGTGCTACCTATTGCGCGTGCGCCTCGCACACTGCTCGGATCTGCACCTGCTCTCGCACGACGGCGAGAGTTGGCGAAGCCTGCTCAACAAGCGCTGGCTCGGCGCGGCGAACCTCCTGTCGAATCGCAGCCGGCACTATCACGTCGCCGCGTTCGACGACATGATCGCCGATCTCAACGCGCAGGGCATCGAGCACGTGTTGTGCTCGGGCGACGTCACGAACCTCGCACTCGAACGCGAGTTCCAATTCGCGCGCGGCAAGTTCGATCAGCTGGCGGGCGGGCCGACCAACGTGACCGTGCTGCCGGGAAATCACGACGCCTACGTCGCCGAGGGCATCGCGCACTTCGCCACGATCTTTGCGCCGTACAACACGACCGACGCAGGCTGGGAATGGACCGAGGCCGATCGCGATAGCGATGACTCCGACGACGATCTGCATTGGCCGATCGTGCGGATCCGCGGCGAGCTCGCATTGATCGGCGTGACCACGAGCCGCGCGACCCCGTGGTTCACCGCTTATGGTTACGTCGGCGCCGGCCAGCTCGCGCGGCTGCAGCGCGTGCTCGCCGATGATCGGCTACGCGGCAAAGCGCGCGTCGTCGCGATCCATCACCCGCCGGCGGGTCGCCGCGCGCTCAGTCGGATCCGCGGCCTGCGCGATCACGCCGCGTTCGCATCGGTGATCGCCGCCGCCGGCGCCGATCTG
>CAZDGY010000217.1:0-8818 GCA_964504685.1 uncultured Kofleriaceae bacterium
TAGCGCACTTGGTTCGGGACCAAGGAGTCGCAGGTTCAAATCCTGTCGCCCCGACTGCCGCGGAGGCTCCCGAGCCTCCGCGGGACGTTTCGGGCTACCATCGGCCGTGGTGTCTGGGGCGGTTCTAAGGACGAGCTCGAAGCTGTCGGTGTTGGTCATCGATGATGACCCCGACATCCTCGAGTACCTGCAGGATTTTCTGTCGGCCGACGGCTTCGAGGTCACGACGCTGTCCGATCCGACCGTCGCGGTCGAGCGGATTCGCGACGAGGTGTTTCACCTGGTCGTGCTCGATCTCATGATGCCGAAGCTGTCGGGCCTGGATCTACTGACCCAGATCCGCGCCGTCGACGACGACATCGGCGTGATCATCTTGACCGGCTACCCGTCGCTCGAGACCGCCTCGGCATCGATCCAGCACGACGTCTCGGCCTATATCCACAAGCCGTTCGCGGCCGCCGAGTTCCGCGAGGTGATCGAGCGGATCGCGAAGAAGAAGGGCCTCGTGCTGCGCCGCGAGGACGAGCTCCACGCCGCGATCGGCCGACAGATTCGCGACCTGCGCAAGGCGCGCGGGCTGACGCTCAAGCAGATGGCGCGCCGGACGAACCTCAGCGTGTCGCTGCTCTCGCAGATCGAGCGCGCCGAGTCGAGCGCATCGGTATCGAGCTTGTTCAAAGTCGCGACCGCGCTCGACGTGCGGCTGACCGATCTGTTCGGCGGCCACTGAGCTACGATACCGCGGTGATACCGATCGTCGTCCTCGACCGCGTGCGCGCGCCTGGCGGCGAGCTCGTACTGAATCAGCGCGGCAAGCAGTTCTGGATCCAATTGGCCGGGGTCGAGCTGATGAACAGCCGCGATCACAGCTCCGAGGACGAGCTCGCCCGGCGCGCGATCGCCAAGCTCGACGATCGGCCGCGCCCCAAGGTGTTGGTCGGTGGCTTGGGGTTGGGTTTCACACTTCGTGCCGCGCTCGACGTGTTGCCAGCAGCTGCGCGGGTCGACGTCGTCGAGATCGTGCCCGCGGTCGTGCGCTGGAACCGCGAGATTTTCGGGGGCTTGGCCGGGCATCCGCTGTCCGATCCGCGCGTCACCGTGATCGAAGGAGACGTCGGCAACGTGATCGCGCAGGCCGACCGCCACTACGACGTGATCGTGATCGACGTCGACAACGGCCCGGAGGGCGTCGGCGAGGGCAACCACGTGCTGTACCGCAGGACCAGCCTCGCGGCCATGCTGCGGGCGCTCACCCCCGGCGGCATGCTCGGGGTGTGGTCGTCGTTCCAGTCGCCGACGTTCACGCACTCGCTCAACGCGGTCGGGTTCGTGGCCGAAGCGGTGAGGTTGCGCTCGAAGTTCAGCGGCGGCCCGACCCATCACCTCTGGTTCGCTCGCCGACCGTAGCGGGCCGCGTGCTAGCGTTCGCGCGTGCCCCTGCCGATCCGCATCGCGCCTTCGATCCTGTCCGCCGATTTCGGCAAGCTCGCCGCCGAGGTCGCGGCGATAGCGACCGCGGACTACGTCCACGTCGACGTGATGGACGGCCACTTCGTGCCGAACCTGACGATCGGGCCGGTCGTGGTCGAGGCGGTCAAGCGCGCGACGACGCTGCCGCTCGACGTACACCTCATGATCGAGGATGCCGAGCGGTGGATCGGTGCCTATGCGAGAGCCGGGGCCGACATCATCGGCGTCCACGTCGAAGCGTGCCCGCACTTGCACCGGACGATCGGGCAGATTCGCGAGCTCGACAAGAAGGCGTGCGTCGTGCTGAACCCGGCGACGCCCCCCGAGCTGATCGAGTACGTGCTCGGCGACGTGCAACAAGTGCTCGTGATGTCGGTCAATCCTGGCTTCGGCGGGCAATCGTTCATCGCCGGCACGGTCGACAAGATCCGCGTGCTGCGCCGGATGATCGAGGCGCGCGGCGTCGACGTCGACATCGAGGTCGACGGCGGGATCAAGGTCGATAACATCGGCGCGGTCGCCGCGGCGGGCGCGAACGTGTTCGTCTCCGGCTCCGGCGTGTTCGGCACGAGGGACTATGCGCAGACGATCGCGCTATTGCGCCACCACGCCGAGAGCGCGCAGCGCTGATGTCGGATCCCTTCGGTACCGTAAACGCATGGCGAGTCTCAAAATCGGCGATGTAGTCCAACTCAAGTCCGGCGGCCCCAAGATGACCGTGCACGAGGTCGAGGGCACGAACATCAACGTCGTGTGGTTTCATGATTCAGTGCAGAAGTACGCCGTGTTCAACGCGGAGACGCTCAAGGTGTACGTGAGCGCGGCCGGCACTCTGCGCGTAGCCGGACCCTAGCTGACGTACCACCACGACACGAACGAGAGCCCGGTCCGCCGCGGCGACCGGCGACGTCCCGCCACTCGTGATCGTCGACGAGGCTTGACCGGTGCCGAGCCTGTGGGTGCTCGTGGCTTTGTGGACGGCCGCCGTCGTCGCGCTCGTTGCGCACGGCCGCCCACAAGCGCCCACTCGCCTGACGCCATGGTGAGTGGCTCCGTTTTCGGATTTGGTTGGGCGGTCGAATTTGCCGAAGCCGAGCTAACTCGGCCGTCGCAGCGCGGCTCGGATCAGCTGTTCGAGCGTTGTATCGGGCGGTGACGCGCCGACCGCGCGTTCGACCATCTGCGTTGCCTCGGGTTTTGAGAATCCCAGTGTCGTCAGCGCGAGCGTCGCGTTGTTTCTCAGCGCGTCGGTGATCGCCGGCAACGGCTCGTTCATCCGCCCCACGTGGGCCGCGACAAACCGAATCGTGATCGCCGGCGCGCGGCCGGTGATCGCGAGCGTGCCTTTGTGGAGCTCGCGATGGTGCGCGCTGCACAGGAGTGTGAGGTTCTCGGCGTCGTGACTGCCGCCGTCCGCGAGCGGGACAATAGTGAACAGGGGAACCGGAACCGAGAAGTTGAACCCGTTCAGCCCAGCCCGAGCTTGGCGAGATAGAAGCCGTCGGCCGCCGGTGGCCACGTGCGCGATTCAGCGAGGATACGCAGGCCGGTGCGCGCGGCGAGCGCGCGGACCTGATCGGGTCCCTCCGCGCGCGTGAACGTACACACCGAGTAGATCAACGAGCCGCCTGGCGCGAGCCGGCGGGCAACCGCGTCGAGCAGGTCGCGCTGGATCGCGGCGAGCCGCGCGACGTCGGTCGGCAACAGGCGCCACTTGGCGTCGGGATGGCGGCGCAACACGCCGAGACCGGTACACGGCGCGTCGAGGACGATCACGTCGTAGCTGGTCGCGAGCGGCATGCGCGGATCGGTGAGGTCGCCGTGCACCGGGTGGATCGAGGTCAGGCCGAGCCGACGCGCGGTTTCGGCGCCGAGGTCGAGCTTGGTCTGCGATAGATCCGCCGCGTCGATGTTCGCACGATCGTCGGTGAGCTCGGCGAGATGGGTTGCCTTGCCGCCGACGCCGGCACACGCGTCCAGGATGCGAAGCTGACCGAGGTTGTCCCGGCCCGCGACCGCGAGCTCGGCGACGTGCTGCGCGCCCGCGTCTTGCACCGTCCAACGACCGGCGATGAACGACGCGCTCTTGCTCGGATCGCCCGCGCCTTCCAGCACGAGGCCCGCGCTGCCGACCGGCGTCGCGGTGACGCCCTCGGTCGCGAGCTCGGTGATCAACGCCTCGCGCGTCGTGCGCAGGCGATTGACGCGTGCGACGAGCGGCGCCGACTTCGCGAACGCCGCGGCGCCGGCGTCGAGCTCGACGAGGTCTGCATCGGCCGGGTCGCGAGTCGGAGAGATCGCGCTCGCGAGCTCGTCGGCGATCCAGGTCGGCAGCGAATGTTCGAGCTCGATCCGAGCCCGCCCGGCCGGTGGCAAGGCCGGCTCGCGCTGCGCGACGAGCTTGCGCAACACCGCGTTCGCGAAGCCGGCGAGCTTTGGACCGGCGACCGCGCGCGCAGCATCGACCGCGTCGTCGACCGCGGCATAGGACGGCACGCGATCGAGGAACAGCACCTGGTACGCCGCGACGCGCAGCGCGGTGCGCACTTTCGGCGGCGACTTGTCGAGCTTCGCGTGCGCGGCAAGCGCGCGATCGATCCGCGCGCGATGGCGAAGCACGCCGTAGACCAGCTCGGACGCGAGCCGGCGGTCGCGATCGTCGAGCCCGGCGCGCTGCAGCTCGCCGTCGAGCGTCGGGGTCGCCCATGCGCCACCGCGATCGACGCGATCGCGGCCGCGGCGAGCGAGCGCGCGTGGTCCGCTATCGCTCACGTCGCCGGCGCCTCGCGCGGCGGCGGGGTCAGCACGTCACCGACCGCGACGCCGCGGCCGGCGGCAAACTGCGCGACCGCCATCCGCTTGCGGCCCGACGCTTGGATCTCGCGAATCACGCACACGCTGTCACCGCACGCGACGTGTAGCCCCGCGGCATCGATCGCTACGACCTGTCCGGCGGTTGGACGCGATGACCCGGCCTCGGAACGCGCGCGGAACAGCTTCACGACCTGGCCGCGCAACATCGCTTGCGCGCCCGGCCATGGATCGACGCCGCGGATGCGCGCCGCGACCGCTGCCGCCGGCTGGCTGAAGTCGATCGCGCCGTCGGCCTTCGCGAGCATCGGCGCATGCGTCGCGCGCGCGTGATCCTGAGCCACGGCGTGCGCGCTGCCGTTCGCGATCGCCGCAACCGACTCGAGCAATGCTGCGGCGCCGATCGGCGCGAGCCGCGCGAGCAATTCGCCACTGGTCTCGTCGGCATCGATCGCGACCACGCGCTCGAGGTACACCGGACCGGTGTCCATGCCCTCGTCGAGCTGCATGATAGCGACGCCGGTCTCGGTCCGGCCGTCGATCACCGCCCACTGCACCGGCGCTGCGCCGCGATAGAGCGGCAATAGCGACGCGTGGACGTTGATGCAGCCGCGCGGCATCGCGGCGAGCACCGCCGGCGGCAAGATCTTGCCGTACGCGACCACGACGGCGAGCTCGGCGCCACTCGCGGCCAGCGCTGCCGCGAGCTCGCCGGTGCGCGCCGATTTCGGCTGGATCACGGGTATGCCGAGCGAAACGGCCGCGAGCTTCACCGCCGGCGCGGCGAGTTGCCCGCCTCGCCCGGCCGGCTTATCCGGTTGGCTCACCGCGAGCACGACCTCGTGATGCGCAGCGAGCGCGCGCAGGCACGGCACCGCGAACTCCGGCGAACCCATGAACGCGACCTTCATCTACTCGACCAGGTTCGACAGGTACGTCAGTCGCAGCCGATCGTCGCGCAATACGCGGAACGCCTCGTCGAGCACCGATGAAATCTCGTCGAGCTCCTGCGCGAGCTCGCGGCGCAGATCGTTCGGGAAACAGTCGGCCGCGAAATCGCGGCGCGCCGCTTGATACGCGCGGCGAATCTCGAATCCAGTCGCATCGCGGCGCACGCCGAGCAACGCGAAGTAGTCGGCTTCGCTGACGAGCGCCCACCGCGAGCGCACGCGTTCGCGATCGATCGCGAGATCGGTCTCGCCGACGAGCGCGGTCGATTCGTCGGGAGTCTCGAGCTCGGCGCGCCGCGCGATCGCCAAGCCGAGCACGCACAGCCCCCACGCGAGCGGCAGCACGTCCGCGAGATCGAGCCCGACCGTGCGCGCGACCTGCGCGAGATCGGCCTGACCGTCGAACGCGCCCAACGCCGCGCGTTCTTCGCCGGACAGATCGCCGAGGTTGAGCACGCTCGCGACGCGCTCGCGATCCGCGAGCTCGATCACGGTCGCCGACGAACCCACCAACTTCTCGAGCGCGGTGCGATCGAGCTTGCGCCGCACGCCTTCGAGGATCAGCGACGCCGAGTGGCGCGATAACCGGATTCGCTCCGCGCTCGGCTCCGGGTCGCGATGCACGTGGTAGTGGCCGTGATCCCAGCCGAACAGCGAGTACACGATGTCCTCGACGTGACGGCGCACCGCCGGCAGCAGCTCGCGGCGCTTGAGGTAGCCGAAGTCGACGAGGATCTCGCCCATCCGCCGGCCTGATGCCGCGACGTGAGTCTGGCACCGCTCGTACTGCGCTGCGGTGATCTTGCCTTCGCGCACGAGCAACTCGCCCATCCGGTCCCCGGGCTCGTTCGACGAGCCGAACACCGGGCGACCTTGATCGAAGTACACGATTTTCTCGATACTCGGCTCGTCCTTGCGAAACGCGACGCGGCCGGTGACGCCGGTGCTGAACATCTTCGCGAACAGCAGCGCCGCGTCGGAGATGCCCCGCACGATCTCGCCGGTGTCGGGCAAGCCGCGTTCGCGCACTTGCGTGTTCCACGATCCCGGTGAGGTCGTCGGTTCGCGCGCCTCGATCCGCGCCGATGGCCGCATCTCGATCTCGGTCACCGTGCCGACGAGCGCGGGCTCTTCGCCGAGCGCGGCGAGATCGATCTCGGTGTGCGCATCGTGGCGCGGGCCGACCTCGACCTGTGCCGGCGCCGCGGTGTCGTGCTGGAATAGCCGCTGCGCCATCTGCGACATCTTCGCGCGCAGCTGGCGGGCGAAATCGCGGCCGCCCGGCCGGTCGTTGTCGGAGGGCGGCGGCGTCACGACTGACGGCGGCGGCGATGGCGGCGTCAACTGCATCGGTCCGCTGCCGGACACCGCGATCCGACCCGGCGGGCCGATCAGCGGCGTCGCCCCGAGCCCGGCTTCCGACCCGCGATGATTGCCGGGTAGCTCGAGATCGGAGTCGAGGCTGCCGAGCTCGTTGAGCTCGACCGCGACGACATCGCGACCCGAGTCGGCTTCGACGACCTCGGACAGCGGGACCGGAGCCGACCACGGCTCGTCGGGGCCGCGCTCGATGATCACGTTCTGGGGCGGATCGCTCTGCCGTTGATGACGGGCGGCGGGATCGTCGCGCAGGATCAACGTCGGCTCGCGCGCCGGCTCGGCCTGCCAGTCATCGATCAGGTCGGTCGTGTTGCCGGGTCGCCACGACGGCGTCGGCACGACCTCCATCTCGGAGGCGGTGACGCGGCGCGGCCGGATCATCACCGGCGGCAGCGGCTCGGCCTCGTCGTCGCCCCCGATCGGCGAGACCGCGACGAGATCCGGATCGGTCAGATCGGGCTCGTCGCCGAGCGAATCGGCGAGCGCCTCCCACCGCGCGCGCTGAGCGGCGCGATTGGGTAGACCTCCGGTCGCGGCGGTCGGATCGGCTTCGACCTCGCCGTCGGGCGCGCCACCGCCCGAGTCACGGACGAGCACGACCGCATCGAGGCATGCCTCGACCGCGAACCGCAGCGCCTTGGCCGCGAACGGCCGCGCGTCGAACTTGTCCGGTGCGAGCTCGAGCGCGTCGATCGCGGTCTTGACTGGACCGTCGTCGTCCCCCACGACGACGACCGCGACCTCGGCGCGCGGCAACATCCGGCGCAGCGTGCCGATCAGCGAGCGAGCATCGCCAACCTCGAGGCTCGCCGTGATCACGACGACCTCGGGCCGCAGCGCCTCGAACTGATCGATCGTGTCGTCGGCGCCGGAGGTCGTGACGATCTCGAGCGGCCCGCGCGCGAACGGCTCGGCGAGCGCGGCGGCGAGCTCCGGGGTCCGCCCCGGATCCGCGGCGATCAACACGCAGGGCTTAGCGACAGTCGACACGATGCTCCCTCGGCGGCCGCAGTATCGCACGAAGCGCCGCTACATCGCAGACATCGGGTCGACGTCGAGTGCCACTCGGACTGCGCTCGAGACCTCGGCCGCCGCGAGCGACCGCGCGACCCGCCGCAACGACGCGCGATCGGCGCCGCGCAGCCAGATCTGCCAGCGCGTCCGGCCGCGCAGCCGCTCGAGAGGCGCCGGCACCGGGCCGCGAACCTCGACCGGCGCGGCGAGCTCGGGCCGCCCAGCGAGCTCGACCGCGAGCTTGCCGAGATCCGCGGCGGTCTTGGCGACGAGTGTCGGGTTCGCGCCGTCGAGCCGAATCGCGATCAACCGGCCATGCGGTGGATAGCCGAGCTCGGCGCGCGACTCCGACTCGGCGGTAAAGAAGCTGCGGTAATCGTGCGCCGCCGCGGCGGTCACCGCGGGTGAATCCGGCCGATACGTCTGGACCAGTACGCGGCCGGGCCGATCGCCACGTCCGGCGCGCCCGGCGACCTGCGCGAGCAGCTGGAACGTGCGCTCGGCGGCGCGAAAGTCCGGCAGATCGAGACCGGTATCGGCGCACAGCACGCCCACGAGGGTCACCCCCGGGAAGTCGTGACCCTTCGTCACCATCTGAGTGCCGACCAACACGTCGACCTCGCGGCGCGCGACCCGCGACAGCACCGCTTCGGCCTTGGCGCCGGTCGCGACATCGCGATCGAGCCGAGCGACGCGCGCGTCGGGGAACTCCTCCGCGATCGCTGCCGCAACCTTCTCGGTGCCCAGCCCGGTGCGCTCGATCGCGGGCGCATTGCACTTGGGGCACGCCTCGGGCACGCGCTGCTGATAGCCGCAGTAGTGGCAGCGCAAACGATCGCTCTCGCGGTGATAAGTCAGCGACACCGAGCAGTGCGGGCAACGAAACGAGTGACCGCACGCTTTGCACAACACGAACGTCGCGAACCCGCGGCGGTTGAGAAACAGGATGACCTGGTCGCCGTTCGCGAGCGTCTCGCCGATCGCGGCGCGCAACGGCGCCGACACCATCGCCTCGCCGTCGGCCATGAACTTGCGCAGGTCGACGATCTCGACGGTCGGCATCGGCCGCGGCGCGCCGAGCGTCGTATCGGGCGGCCGCTCGGTCAGCTCGAGCAGGCGATATTGGCCGCGCTCGGCGTGTGCGTAGCTCTCGAGCGACGGCGTCGCCGAGCCGAGCACGCACACCGCGCCGG